>JBIJCX010000323.1:0-9826 GCA_044344465.1 Opitutaceae bacterium | reverse complement strand
TGGTTCACGCACGGCGCGGTGAACGGGATCGATTTCTGGGGCGAGAACACCAACCAGTGTGGAAAGATTGTCAGCGAGTCGGTCGAATCTGCGGTGAAGAATGGCGTCGGGACGATTCGCGCGCGCAACCGTTGGGTCGGTCCTGAAGGCTCTGTGTACCTGACCGATGAGACGACCATTCGCATCCGCGGTTCAGCGGACGCCCGTTTCCTCGACTATGAGGTCACGCTCAAGGCACCCGCCGGCAAGCCGGTCTTGTTCGGGGACACGAAGGAGGGATCGATGGCGATTCGGCTGCCGTTGTGGATGACGCCGACGCACGACTATGGCAAAGGCAGGAAGCACGAAGGCTCCGGCACCATCGTGAATGACTCCGGCCAGAGGAACGACGAAACCTGGGGCAAGCGGTCGGCGTGGGTCGACTATCATGCCCCGAAGGGCGGCAAGGTCTACGGCGTCGCGATGTTCGATCATCCGTCGAACCCGCGACACCCGACGTGGTGGCACGTGCGTTCCTACGGCTTGTTTGCCGCGAATCCCTTCGGCAAGCACGACTTCGAGCCGAAGTTCAAGGCCGACAAGAAGGCCGGCGACATGACGATTCCCGCCGGTGGCAGCGTGACCTTTCGCTGGCGCTTCTATTTCCACCTCGGCGACGAAAACGCCGGCAAAGTCGCCGATCGCTTCAAGGAATACGCCGCCGGGAAGTGACCGCCGGTCATCCCCGCATCGCCCCACCCGCCATGCCACCTGCCACGGGCCTTCGTCCCTCTTCCGCAAGAATTCCGTTTCCTGGGCATCAGGCCAAACATCGCCGTAGAACAATGAAATTCATTCTCCTCGTCCTCACGGCGCGCCTGCTCTTCCTGCCAGTGGCGGCGGGCGCCGAGCTGCCCAACGCGATCTCGCTCCATGTGGAGCCCTCCAAGGAGTATCCGCGGAGTTCGGAGGGTTCGTTTGCCACGCTGACCTCCGGGCGGATCATCTTTTGCTACACCCAGTTCTATGGCGGCGGGGCGGATCACAGTCCGGCGCGCATCGTGCGCATTCAATCCGACGATCAGGGGCGGACGTGGAGCCAGCCGGTGGTCGTGGTGCAGAACGAGGGTGGCAATAACGTGATGAGCGTGTCGCTGCTGCGTCTGGCCAGCGGAAAGCTGGCGATGCTGTATCTCTTGAAAAACAGCTGGATCGATTGCCGGCCGCAGATGCGGCTCTCGACCGATGACGGGGAGACTTGGTCGGAGGCGAAATGCATCCTTGATGCGCCGGGATATTTCGTCCTGGCCAACGATCGCGTCATCCAGACGCGCACGGGCCGCATCATTGCTCCGCTGAGTTTCAGCCGGGTGCGCGGCAGTGACCCGCAGAGCGGCAAGTCCATCGACTTCCGCCAAATTGCGATGTGGTTTTACTCGGACGACGACGGTGCCACTTGGCAGGAGTCGAACAGCTGGTGGGCCCTGCCCATGCGCAGCGGCACGGGCTTGCAGGAAACTGGCATCGTCGAACTCGCGGATGGTTCGCTCTTTTCATGGAGCCGCACGGATCAAGGCGCGCAGCATGGATTCCGCTCCACGGATAATGGCAAGACGTGGTCGCCGCCTGAGCCCACGGAGCTGAAATCGCCGGTGTCGCCGGCGAGCATCCGGCGGATTCCCGGCACCAGTGATCTGCTTGCTCTCTACAACGACCACTCGGGCAAGTTTCCTTTTCCGACAGGCAAACGCAGTCCGCTGGTGGCGGCGATCTCCAGTGATGGCGGCAAGACGTGGCCCGTGCGCAAGTTGATCGAGGGCGATCCCGATGGCTGGTATTGTTACACGGCCATCCATTTTGTCGGCGATACCGTGCTGCTCGGTCACTGTGCCGGTGACAGCAAGTTGCGCACGTATCTCGGCCCCCTGCGCATTCGTCGCATCAGCCTCGACTGGCTGCGGCAGCCGTAATTTCGGCTCCATCTCGCGCATCCGACTTTCCTCAAACTAGACTCATGAAAATTCCGCTGCTCCTGCTCCTCCTTTCCAGCACCCTGCAGGCCACGGAGTTCTTCGTGGACAAGCACGGCCTCGACACCAATGCGGGGACGAGTCGCGCGGCGGCGTTCCGCACCATTCAGAAAGGCGTGGATGCCCTGCAACCGGGGGACACGCTGACGATTGGTCGTGGCGAGTATGCCGAAACGGTCGTGCGCAAGGGTCTTGGCAGTGCCGAGCAACAGACGGTCATTCGCGCGGAAATGCGCGGCACGGTCCTGTTGCGGGGTGATGTGGATGCGCCCGGGTTCAAACCAGTGCCGGGCACGCGCCGGACCTTCGCAGCGGATTTCAAAGGGGAGGTGCAGGCCGTTTATGAAGTGGATACGCTGGAACGACTCGATGGCCAGGCGACGCGGGCGGAAGTGGAGTTCCAGCCCGGCAGCTTCTACTACGATGTGGCGGCGGCGAAGCTCTACCTCTCCAGCTCGGACCTGCGTCCAGTCGAGCAGCATCGTTACAGCATTCCCGTCGCCGGAGCTCATGGAATGATGCTGGAGCAGCCGAAGCGTGTGGTCCTGGACGGCATCGCAGTGCGGGGCTTTGAGAAATCAGTCATGCAGACATGGCACACCGAGTCCGGCACGTGGGGCATCGTGCTAAAGGAGGCGAAAGACTGCGTGATCCGCCACTGCACGGCCTTCCTCAATGGCGGTGGCATCCTCACGCGCAGCGGGCTGGAGGGCGGCAACTTGATCGAGAACTGCGTCGCTTACGGCAACATTTCGCCCCATGGCTTTGAATGCGGCGGCGTGGTTGCTGTCGCTGTCCGCAATGACACGCTGCGCAACTGCGTGGCCTACAAGTGCGGCGTGGGAGTCCGCCTTTATGGCGGCGAAGGCTACGGACTCATCGAGAAATCCATGGGCTGGGGCAACGTGGTCGATCTCGGCATCAAAGGCGGCAAGATGGGTGAGATCTCCGATGTGCGCGACTGCGTGGCGCTGAGCTATCTGCCTACGCGCGGGCGGTTGAAGCATTCGATCATCGGATTCAAGAACACCTACGTGGAGAATCAGCCGGCAGGCACGGACACTTCGATCCGTTTGAACTTCGAGCGCGTGATTCGGGACCAGGAGTTCGCCGACCCGCTCAACTTCGATTTCCGACTTCAATCGACTTCCACGCTGCGCGGCAGTGCTCCGGATGGGAGTGATCGCGGGCCGTTCCCCTATCAGGCAGATGTCTTCTATGTTAAACCGGATGGTGACGATGTGGCCGATGGTCTCTCGGTGAAGGCGGCGTGGAAGACACTGGCAAGAGCGGCGAAGGGACTGCGTCCCGGCGACACGGTTTACTTTGAGCAGGGCATCTATGAAGGCGATGTCACGGTCAAAGGCGGCAAGGCAGGCGCGGAACCGATCTCGTTGCGCGCGCGCGGCACGGCGCGGGTCTTGATCCCGGGCTCGATCAAAGTGGAGGGCAGTCACGGCGTCCAGTTTGAGCGACTGAACTTCGCCCGCACCGTCACCGCCACCGCGAGCGGGAAGGTGCGCTTCAACAACTGTCGTTTCTTCGGTAAGTACGGCGCGCTGCATGCGAGCCGATGCGCGGAGTTGACGATTACTCACAGCGAGTTCACCCGCTTTGCGCAGGCTGCCGTGATGCTGGAGGGCTGCTCGGGAGTGGAGCTGAGCAGCAACATCTATGACAACCAGCACGCCCCGGCGGTCGCCTTCCGCATCGCCGCAGAGGTGACGTCGGCAATCCGATACAGCGACTACAACAGCTACGCGGACCCCGGCAAAGCTTGGATGGCGGGCGGCAAAGCGATGTCGCTGGCCGAGGTGCGGCAGGGATCGCAGGACATTTACGCCC
Source organism: Opitutaceae bacterium (assembly GCA_044344465.1). Taxonomy (GTDB): domain Bacteria; phylum Verrucomicrobiota; class Verrucomicrobiia; order Opitutales; family Opitutaceae; genus ER46. The sequence goes on along the minus strand of JBIJCX010000323.1, from coordinate 5,972 downwards.
GTGAGTTGCAGCCGGTCTACACGATGCGTGATGGCATTCCTGAAGTGGCGGATCGCATCGCGCTCGTGATCGGCGGAGCCTTGGGCAGGAGTCTGGGCCTTCACCAGGATCTCATGTCGAACACGCTGCGCATGACGGCTCCGACGCTTCACTCCGTCACTGCCACCACCGCAAACATCGAGTGGCAGATGTCGCGGGGATCAATGTCCGGCATCGCCTGGGGCGAGACGCCTGCGTGTGAGATCAAGGCCGCCTACAAGGTCACAAACCATGCGGACACCTTCCGCAGCTTCAGTCTCACCGGCTTGAAACCGGGCACGACTTATTACTTCAAACTCAGTTCGGCCAAGCTCATCTACCCGCTGGATGATCAAGGTCCTGGCGAGGTTGTGGATCCGAAATATGAAGCCATTTCGTTTACGACCCAGGCGGCCGATCCCGCGCCCAGGACGCTCTATGTCGCAGTCGACGGCAATGACGCGGCTTCGGGCCTGACGCGCGGAAACGCCTGGCGCTCCATCGGTCACGCCGCTGCGCAGGCCCTGCCTGGAGACACCGTCATGGTCGCCGGAGGCACTTACATTGAAAAGGTCCGCGTGCGCACCACCGGAACCGAAGGGCGCCCGATCAAGTTCATGAGCATCCCGGGTGAGAGGGTCATGCTGGATGGCAGCGGCCGGCGCATCGAGACCGCGTTCGCGATCAACGGCAAAAGCCACATCGAGGTGGATGGATTTTACTTCCGCGACTTCCGCATGGACGGCCAGGGCAACACCTCGCAGCGCGTGATCAATGTGAATCAAAGCAACCATGTCACGCTGCGTCGCCTGCTCTGGGACGGACGCGGCGCGGGCTACTCCGGCGGCCTGCTCATGGGTGCAGACAGCTCCGACGTGCTCGTGTCGAACTGCGTGATGATTCGCGGCTCCGACGGCATGGAGGTGACCAGATGCCCCGGCTTTCGCGTGGAGCACTGCGTCTTCATCAGCCATATGATCGAAGCCGTGAAGCTCGGCAGCCCCGCGACGCTCACCAGCAACATCATCTGCGATAGCAGCGCCTTCAAAGCCAAGAGCAACATGCACTTCATGCAATTCGGCAACCAGGACGCCATCGTGGATCGCAACAACTGCTACTTCCTCCGCGTCCCTGAAACCCAACGCACGCTCTACTGGATCCTCAACTTCAAGGAAGACGGCAAGGTCATCGGTCACACGCGCATGACCTTGCCCGAATACAAGAAACGCGTCGCTCCCACCGACTCCGTCGTGCTCGATCCCCAGTTCGCGATCTTCCAGCGCCTCGACCCCACCAAGGTTCCCGCGTTCCCCATCGACCAGTTCGTGGACACCAAAGTCCCGCTCGATTTCCCCGACCTTTTCGCCACCAATCCCGCAGTCGTGAGACGCAGCATAGGCCTGCAACCGGAAGCGTTTGCGGACATGCTCAAGAAGTAGAACCCGCCCCACCATGAACACCCGCCGGAACTTCATCGCCACTGTCGCCGGAGCGATCGCGGCTTCATCAACCACCGGTGGTTTCGCTGCTGAACCAGCATCGAAAACAAAGGACGCCGCCAACGTGTCGCTGTCGGGCCGGAACGGGCCGGAGCTCGGATCACTCGATGCCGTGGTTCAGAAGCTGAAGGCGGGGCGGGATCTGTCGATGTCGTTTCTGCATCCAGATCACCCGGACCTCACCGCGTGGAAAGCCATGGGCCGGGCGAAAATGCTGGATCTGCTGCACTACGCCCCCGCGAAGTGCGACCCGCAAGCCGAGGTGATTTCCCGCCGGGACTACGGCGATTATATTCGCGAGGAGGTTCGCTTCAACACCACGCCGGTGTTTCGAGTGCCGGCGACCGTGTTGATTCCGAAACGGGCAAAGCGGCCCGCACCTGCGGTCGTGGCGCTGCACTCGCACGGCGGTTACTACATGTGGGGACGCGAGCGCGAGGTCGAGACGAGCGATGCGATCCATCCGTCCCTCAAAGTCATCCGTGATCGCGGCTACAGCGGCAAGGCCTACGGCATCGAACTCGTGCGACGCGGTTACGTCGTCATCGCGATCGATATGTTCTACTGGGGAGAACGGCGTGTGGTGCTCGATGATGATCCCGCCGAGTGGAAGGAGCGGCGGATAGACATGAGCAGCGAGCGGGTGAAGGAGTTCAACAATCGCAGCAACCGGGACGAGGAAATCGTCGCCAAAATCCTGTATTGCGCGGGGGTCAGTTGGGTCGGCATCATGGCGTGGGATGACATCCGCACGGTGGACTATCTCGTCACCCGACCCGAGGTGGATCCGAGCCGGATCGCCTGCGTCGGGCAGAGTATCGGCGGGTTGCGCAGCACCTATCTGGCCGCCCTGGATAATCGAATAAAGGCAGCGGTCATCAGCAGTTGGATGTGTTCGTTTCCGAACCAGCTCGCCCGGCATATCCGCGGGATCGGTTTCACCAAGATCATCCCTGGCATGTATCATCACATGGATCATCCGGACATTGCCTCGCTCGCCATGCCGACGCCGCTGATGGTGATTAATGGCACGCAGGACCGGCTCTTCGAACTCGAAGGCGTTCACGCCGCGCACGGCAAGCTCGCCCGATGCTATGCGAAGGCCGGCGTGCCCGAACGTTTCAGGAGCGTGATCGAGGACTGGCCCCACGAATTCAGCGCCGCGCGCCAGGCTGATGCCTGGGCATGGTTTGAGCGGTGGCTCTGAATCGATCCCCGTGCACGGCACGACGCGCCCGGCCAAGCCACCCCATGGCCGGACCGGAGGGGCGGGTTCGAACATCGATACGCCCCGACACCGACAACAATCCTCCTTGTCCCGCGTTTGAGTGCCTGGGCCACACCGTTGACACCCCGGGTTGATCGAGCATTCTGCTTTGATGGTGCCGTCGAAAACACCAGCCATGTTCAGGAGCTTGAACTACTGGTCGAAACGATCCCTGCGGCCCCCTTCCCCCCCGTTCCGACACGAAGACAATTACTTCCCCTAAATATCCATCAAAGACCATGAACCGAAAAAATCCCATCGCCCTCTTATTTGGTTGGATCGCACTGACCCTCGGGCCAACACCCGCCGCGAATGCGGCGAGCGGCAATCCCGCCACCGGTTCCGTTCCACAAGACAGCACTGAAATCACCGGACAGGTGAGCAACGCGGCCACGCGTGCCTTCCTTGAAGGCGCGCTCGTCACCGTTGCCGGCACGAACCAGATGGCCATCACCGATCGCGAGGGCCGCTTCCAATTACGAGGCTTGCCGGCCGGACCCGCGACTTTGGAAGTGAGTTACACCGGCCTGACCACCCAGCGGGTGTCAGTGACGGCCTCATCCGGCCAGAGGGTGGTCGCCGATGCGGCTCTGACCTCCGACATCTACATGATGGACACGTTTACCGTCGCCGGCCTGCGCGAGGGTCAGGCGCTGGCCATCACCCAGCAGCGCAACGCGGCGAATGTGAAAAACGTGGCCGCGACCGATGCGTTCGGCAACATCGCCGATGGCAACGCGGCGGAAGCGCTGCGGCTGCTGCCCGGTGTCTCCGCGATCAACGACGAAAACGAATCCCGGTTCGTCATGGTGCGCGGCATCGATGCCAATCTGAACAGCATGACGGTTGATGGCATGAAGCTCTCCACCGGCGGAACCGGCAGCACGCGCCAGGTGGACATGAGCCAGATCCCCCTGGGTTCGGTTGAGGTCATGGAGATCACGAAATCGCCGACGCCCGATATGGATGGCGACTCTGTCGGCGGTAACATCAACCTGCGCTCGGCGAGCATCTTCGATCGGGCGAATCCGCGCCGGATCACGTTTGCCGTCAGCGCGGGCATGCGGACGTTTGGAGATTCGGCGCCTCCCACCGCGTACACGTCCAACCGCATCCGGCCCACGTATGCGTTTGGCTACGCGGACGTATTCGGCGCGAAAAAGAACATCGGCATCGCGGTGAATCTCAGCCAGTCCCTGAACTGGACGCCGTCCGCCGGGCTCCTCCTGAATACCTATGAAACGACGGCCACCTATCCGGCCTATCTCAGAGTATTCACCCACTACGATTATCATTCGGTGGAGCGCACGCGCATCGGCGCCAGTGTGAAGGTCGACTATAAGCTCAGCGAGCAGTCGCGGTTTTTCCTGACGAGCACCTACACCGGGTATCGTTCCAAGCAGATGTTCCATGGCGGTGGCGCCAGCGTGACCGGACTGGCGCAGGTCGCCACGCTCGATGCGACGGGCCGGCCGATTCCTTTTCAGACGCAGTTCCCCTATGGCAATCCAAGCTACCGCGCCGGCGGGTTCAATGCCGCGGGCGCCCGGGTCCAGGCCTCGATTCTTCCCGGCTATACCGACAACGTAACCCAGATGGTGAATGCGACCTACGGCACCACCGCTACGCTCGACGATTCCGAGTCCAAACGCTACTCGTTCCAACCAGGCGGCTATCATCGCTTCGGCGACCTCGAGATTGACTACTCCGGCGTATATCAAACGAATCCGGCTTGGCGCGGGGGCAAGGAAGGGAACTACGACTTCATCCGATCGTACACAGTCCAGGTCGTCAACACCGGATGGCGATTGGACGGCACCCGCACCGGCGACCGGGCGCGCCGGGAAGTGACCCAAACCGAAGGCCTTGACGTGCGCAATCCGCTCAACTGGGCACTTTCAGGACTGGCAACCACCGTGACGGACCAGACCACCGATCTCTATGGCGGCCAACTCAATCTGAAGCGCTATTTCCGAACTCCCGTTCCCTCCTATATCAAGACCGGGGTGAAGTTCATGAGCGAAGAGCGGACGACGACCAACCCCAACGTCAACTACACGTATGCGGGGCCGCGCGAGGCCTTGGCGGCGCTGGTCGACACGTCCATTCAAGAGGAAATTCCGGCGGGTAAGTTCCATCCGTTCGGCAAGGCACCGGCCTACCTCTCCGTGGACAAGATCACCCAACTGCGAAAAGATCACCCCGAGTACTTCACCTCCAACGCCGCCACGAACCTGCAAAGCGCCCTGCAGAACGACAAGACCGCCAAGGAAGAGGTGTTTGCGGCCTACATCATGGGTAACGTGACCATCGACAAGTTCTCGGTGCTCGGCGGCGTGCGCTTGGAGGAGACCTCGGTGAGCGGCGAATCCGCCGTGCAGGATCCGCGGGCGGGGCTTACCCTGACCGACCCGGTGCAACGCACGCGTGCCCAGTGGGGCAACCGGCTGGCCGTCAAGCGGGACTATCGAAATGTGCTGCCGGGCATTCACTTTAAGTACGGTGCAGCGAAGGATCTGCTGGTGCGCGCGAGCTACTCCACCAGCTTCGGGCGGCCCAGCTTTGGTTCGGTCTATCCGGACACGAGAATCAATTACGACAGCGAACGAATCACCCAAAACAATGCCGGCCTGCTGCCGCAGACCGCCGACAATTTCGATGTCAGCATCGAAAAATACTTCGAACCGGTCGGAGTCGTCTCCGCCGGAGTGTTCCTCAAGGAGATCAAGAACTTCCTGTTCAGCTCGGTCGTCAGGATTCCGTCGGGCAGCGACAACGGTTTCGACGGCCAGTATGCCGGATGGGAGCTCTCGACGCAGGCCAATGGCGGCTATGGTCGCGTCCGAGGCGTCGAGTTGAACTACTCGCAACAGCTTTCGTTTCTCCCGGGCTTCTGGCGGGGATTCGGCGTTTTTGCCAACTACACCTATCTGCAGACCGAGGGAAACTATGGCCGCGTGACCGAGGTTGCGAATGGCGAACTCGTCAACTTCATCCCCCGGGTGGTCAGCGCCGGTCTGTCCTATAGCCGCGGAAAATTCACCGGGCGCATCAACGCCAATTCCACCGGCGACTACCTGCGAGCCTATAACGCGAACCCATTGCTGCGGTCGTATCGCAAGGAGAAGATCATGGTCGATTTGAAGTCCTCCTACCGATACTCGAGGGAGATCAGCGTCTTTGCCGAC
>JBIJCX010000658.1:0-2697 GCA_044344465.1 Opitutaceae bacterium | reverse complement strand
ATTTCCGCCAGCCGTACTGGGATCACACCTCCCCCCTCAACGGCTACCTCACCCGCCTGTGCCAGACGCTGAGCGGGGGCGTGCATGTCTGCGACGTGGCCATCCTCTACCCGATCACCGCGCTCGAAGGCGGCCTGAATGCCCGGGTGCCGGTGGAGGCCGGGTGCGACATTCCCGCCTCGGAGTGGCAGGCCGGCAAAACCGAGGCCACGCTGGATGCGGCCGAGGCGGCGGCCTTTGGGATCGGGCGCGCGCTCGTGTCTGCCGGGGTCGATTTCGACTTTGTGGATTTCCAATCGCTGGAGCGCGCGACGATTGCCGACGGCAAGATTCATGTCGGCGGCGAATCGTATCGGGCGCTGGTGCTGCCCTGCATGTCGGCGGTGCGCTTCTCGACGCTGGAGGTGGCGCGGGACTTTTGCCGCGCGGGCGGCGTGGTTATGGCCTACGGCTGCCTGCCCGTGGCCAGCGAGCGCGCGGGCGCCGACGACCCCGCGGTGGCCGCGCTGGTCTGGGAGATCTTCGGCGACGCAATCGAGACCCACCGCCCGCGCGCCGTCTTTGTGCCCAGCGACTACGCGGTGGTCGTGGCGGAGATCGTAAACAGCCTAGGACGCGACTTCGATCCCGCAGGCACGGGGCTGATGGCGCTGCATCGGCGCAGCCCGACGCACGATACCTACTTCGTCTTCAACCCGGCCTCGCGCGCGGTGACCGGCGCCGTCACGTTTCGCGCTGCGGGCGCGGCCGAGCACTGGGACGCCTGGACGGGCACGACGCACCTGTTGCCATGCGAGCCGACGCCAGCGGGCTCGCGCGTTGTTCTGCGGCTGGAACCGGGCGAAGGACGCCTGGTGGTGTTTGACCGCACGCGGGCGGCGCCGGTGCGGGAGGATCGGGGATCAGCCGGGGCCAAGACCACGGCGGCCATCGCCACCGTGGCCTTGGATGGACCGTGGGAGTTCACGCTCGCGCCGACGATGGACAACCGTTTTGGCGACTTCCGGCTGCCGCCGCACGTCGGTTTGCTCGGGCCGGAAGCGCGCCGGTTTCGCCATGCGGAAGAGCCCGCCAACGAACCCGGTGCTCGAGCGGCGGTGGCGGCGTGGCCGTTGCCGGCGTTCGACGACGCGGCGTGGTGCCCGGCGACCGTCTCGTACGGACAGCGCTTCTGGAAGCTCGGTCCGCTGCCGCCTGACGCCGACTTGGCGGCCGTGGAAGAGGCGTGCGCTGCCCTCGACAGGATTGATCCGGCGCGTCCGGTCATCGTCGGAGGACGGGAGTATTGGTGGGGGCCTTACGAGTTCTCCCTGCGTTGGGGCATCGAGGACGATCCGTTTCTCAAGGACTGGGCGGGCGGGCCCCACGGATTGAAAGGCGTGGTGCCGGACGAGTTCATCGATCTGCACTGCGCGGAACCGGGCGCGACGTGGCTTTTGTGGACGGCGGTGATGGCGGCGCGAGTGGGGGAGATGATTCTCGAGATGGGCAGCCGCTCGCGTTATGCCGCCTGGCTGAATGGCCGGTTGGTGCTGGCGCAGGACGAGGGACTTCCGCCGGGCAGGCAGTCCGTCTGGAATCTGCCGCACTACCACTGCGTACCGCGCCAAAGCCCGGTCGATCTGCGAGCCGGGGCGAATCCGCTGCTGCTGCGTTTCGTGCAACCCGCCGGGCAACGCACGCGCGCTTACGCGGCCTTTGTGTTGGCGCCGCCGGCGGTGACGCGGGAGCCGGCCTTGCGTTGGTTCGCGCAGGCCGGGCATCCGCTGTTCGATCCGCGTCCGCACTCGGTTGGCCGGGCGGGGTGGTATCGCTTCACCGCGCCGCCCGCATTGCAGGCGCTGACGGTGGTTTCGCGCGCGGCGGTGCGCGCCTGGAGCAATGGGGTGGAATGCGCGATGGCGGGTGAACGCCGGCGGGCCGACGGGCGGCGCGAGACGCGATTCGTGGTGACGGCGCCGGTGCGCGGCACCGCGGTCGTCGCGCTGCGGGTCGAGCCGCTGGCGGCCTCGTATGGCGGCGACGCGTTGCCCGAACCGGTTTTGTTGGAGTGCGGCTCCGGCGAACTGACGGCGGGCGACTGGTCGGCGCACGGCCTGGCGACCTACTCGGGCGCGGCCTGGTATCGGCGCACCCTGGGGTTGAGCGCGGAGGAAGCGGCGCGGGCCGACACGCTGGACTTGGGCCGCGTGGCGGTGACGGCCGCGGTACGCATCAACGGCCGAGAAGTGGCGACCCTTCTCGCGCCCCCTTGGCGGGTACCGGTGGCGGGGCGGTTGCACGCGGGCGAGAACCTCCTGGAGGTGCAGGTTGCCAACACCCTGGCCAATCACTACAGCGTCGGTGTGCCCACGCCCTACGTCTTCGCGGGTCAGACGGTCTCCGGCCTGCTCGGGCCGGTCGCGCTGCGGTTTAAAAGCGCAACCCCTGCGGACTGAAACGCCCGGAATCCATATGCCAGTATTGATCCACTTCGATCATCTTCGCGACGATTTACGTGCGACGCCAATCGTTCTCGTTCCTCGTTCTCTTTCTCGTTCTCTCGGGGAGAACGAGGAACGATTACGAGAACGAGGAACGATGAAGACCGGTTGGCACCTTCGGTTGCGGCCGCCGTGTTGGGATATGTATTCACTGCTGCCCGTCTCCGGCAATTCGCGTGTCGTGCTTCTTCCCGCCGCATGAAAAAAACCTCGT
>JBIJCX010000337.1:0-9426 GCA_044344465.1 Opitutaceae bacterium | reverse complement strand
CCTCGTGCGCGAGCGGCGGGCCGGTGAGCCGCGGTTCCTGATGTTCGAGCCGGACGACCTGCGCGATCCCGACACGATCCCGCACGATGCCGCGGCCTTTCCGGCGGAGCTGCCGCTCGAGAATCGGGCGCTGCCGCTCAACTATGCCTACAAGCCGGGCCAGGCGGACGATGGCGTGACGCTCGACGTCAGCGTGCGCGAGGCCGAGGCGCTGACCGTCGCAGCCCTCGACTGGGCGGTGCCCGGTCATCTCGAGGCGAAGGTGGAGCACTACCTGCGGGCGTTGCCGAAGGAATTGCGCCGCGCCTTCGTGCCCCTGGCCGAGACGGCGAAAAGTCTCGCGGCGGAGTTGCAGCGGGGTGGGCCGGGCGCTCCGCGCGCGGCCGGCAAGGTGGGCGGGCACGTCCCTGTGCCCGCATTCGTGCGACCGATCGGGGCACCGCCCGCCTTGCCCGCGGCGCTTGCCGCCCAAATCGCCGCCGACTTCCGCGTCGCGATCGATCCGGCGGTGTGGGTGGACAAACCGCTGCCCGATCATCTGCGCGTGCGTATCCGCGTGATCGATGCGGGCGGCCGCGAACTTTGCGCCAGCCGCGATCTCGCGGAGATTCACGCGGGTCTGGCGGCCCAGTCGCGCGAGGCCAGTGCGGCGGTCGCCCGCGAGGATCCGCCGGCGTGGCGGGCCGCGCGCGTGACATGGGAAACGACCGAGCACACCGCGTGGGCCTTTGGCGAAATCCCGGACCGCGTGCTCGTCACCGAGCAGGCGGGTGCCCCCGTCTATGCGTTCCCCGGCCTCCGCGCCGGTACGGATGGGGTGTCGCGGCGGCTCTTCAAGACGCCGGAGGAGGCGCGCGCCGCGACGCAACGCGGGATCGCGGCGCTGCTCGAGCGGCAGCTCGGCCGCGAACTCGGCTGGTTGCAGCGCGACTTGCGGGCGATGCGCGAACTCGGGGCGCTCACCGCGACGATCGCGCCACTCGAGGATTTGCAGGAGCAGGCGTTTGCGTCGATCAGGCTTTGGGCCTGCGATCCGGAGCGAATGGGCGGGTCGGCACGTCCCGGCACCGGCTTGGGAGCGGCAAAAAGTGCGGGCGCTGAGACCGGCGCGCCCACCGCCGCCGGGTTTGCCGCGGCGCTTGAAAAATCGCAGGCCGACCTGCGCGGGCTGGTGCCGCGGTTCGTCGATCTGCTGCGCGAGATCCTCACGTTGCGGCAGGAATTGATGGTGCAAAAGGATCCGTTCCCGAATCTGGCCCGCGATTTGGCGGTGCTATTGCCGGCGGATTTCCTGCGTCGGACGCCGTATGCCCAGCTCGGGCATTTCCCGCGCTATTTGCAGGCGATGAAACTGCGCGCCGAACGCTGGCGAAAGAATCCGGCGAAGGATGCGGAGCGCGTGGCTCAGCTCGCGCCCTACCTGAAAACGGTCGCAGCGACCGAAGTGTTGCGCTGGCTCGTGGAAGAGTTTCGCGTCAGCCTGTTCGCGCAGGAGCTGGGCACGGCGGAACCCGTTTCGGCCGTGAAGCTCGATCGGGCAATCGCGGCGCGGCCGGCGGGTGGGACCGGTGGGGCGCGTCGGGAGGATACGCCCGCGGTGCCACCAAAGCCCATCGTCACCGTGCCCGTGACCGGAAAAAAGGCGGTGCCGATCAAGAATCTCGGCGCTTTGGACAAACTTTTTCCGCGCTGAAGGCGGACCGCCCGCACTTCGAACCGGCCATGCGTCTTGTCATCTAATGGATGACAACCAGCCGCACCCCTTTTTTGCGGGGAACGCCCCGGAGCAATGCTAGCGCGCGGCGCGGACGTTCGCCACCAACTCGAACGAGCGCAGCCGCGCCGCGTGATCGTAAATCGCCGCGGTCACCATCAGTTCATCGACCCCGGTCCGCTCGAGAAACTCGGCGATGCCGCGCCTGACCGTCGCGGGCGATCCGACCACCGCCTCGCGAAAGGCGTGCCCGACCATCGCCTCTTCCACGGGCGACCAGAGTCCGGCCATCGTGTCGACGGGCGGCGGCAGCAGACCCGGCGTGCCGCGGCGGAGTTGCACGAAACTCTGTTGCAGCGATGTGAACAACCGCGCGGCTTCGGCGTCCGTGTCGGCGGCGAAAACCGCGATGGCCGCCATGGCATAGGGGTGACGCAGGGCCGCCGAGGGGCGAAATTCGCCGCGATAAAGTTCGAGGGCGTCAGCGAGGTGATTTGGCGCGAAGTGCGAAGCGAACGCAAACGGCAGTCCCAAGGCGGCCGCGAGCCGGGCGCTATACGTGCTCGAGCCGAGGAGCCAAATTGGCACCGCCAGGCCGGCCCCGGGGACCGCCTGCACGGCCTGTTTGGCCACCGCGGGGCGGAAGTAGGTCCGCAGTTCCATGACGTCCTGCGGAAACGAGTCGACGGGATCCTTTTGACCGCGACGCAGCGCCTGGGCCGTGAGCTGGTCGGTGCCCGGCGCGCGGCCGAGCCCCAGATCGATGCGGCCGGGAAAGAGCGCCTCGAGCGTGCCGAACTGCTCGGCAATCACGAGCGGCGCGTGATTGGGCAGCATCACGCCGCCCGAGCCCACGCGAATCGTGGACGTGCCCGCGGCCACGTGGCCGATGACGACGGCGGTCGCCGCACTGGCAATCCCCGGCATGTTGTGATGCTCGGCCAGCCAGTAGCGCCGATAACCCCAACTCTCGGCATGCCGGGCCAGATCGAGCGTGCGTTGCAGCGCCTCGCCGGCCGTGCCGCCCTGGACAATCGGCGAGAGGTCGAGAATCGAAAATGGAACCATGCCACACTGTGCTCAGATGCACCGGGTTTTCCAGCGGAGGTGAACGTTGCGGCGGCGAGAGAGAGATGACTTCGGGTCCTGGGGATCGAATTGGCCGCCACGGCGGCCAATGTTCAGTCCGCGTCCTCGATCGCGTTGGGCAACTCGTTGCGGTCGTCGGGGGCGCGCGGGAAGTGTTCGGCCAGCAGGGCGCCGGCGCGCTCGATGCCGAGGCAAAGTCCGGCGGTGAAGTCATCGCGCCGGAAATACTCTGTCATCGCGTCGGCCAGCTCGCGCCAGAACGCGTCACCGCATTTTTCGTGTACGCCCGTGTCGCCGATCACGGCAAAGGTGCGCGAGCGCGGCGCGACGAAGATCAGGACGCCGTTGCGCGCGTCGGTCCTGGTCATGCCCAGGCGCTCGAACTGCTTCTGGGCGGCGAGGATGGGCTCGGCGGCTTTTTTTCGCGAGAGGACGACGCGAATCTCACCGGAGGTGCGTTGCTCGGCGGCCGCAATCGCGGCGACGACACGGTCGTGGTCGATGGGCGGAGTGGGGGCGAAGAGGTGCATCACCATTTCCCTCCCGCGCCGCCGCCGCCGAAGCTGCCACCGCCGCCGGAAAACGTGCCACCGCCACCACCCGAGGATCCGCCTCCGCCCCAGCCGCCGCCGCCCCACGGACTGTTGTCGATCCAGACGTTGCGGCGGCCCTGCCGCCCGTACACGACGTTTCGGCGCGAGCTGGCGCGGGCCAGGGTCACGAGAATCAGCACAAAAATGATGAACCCGATTCCGCCCATCCCACCTCCCGTGTTTTTCCCGCGGCCGTCGCGGGCGGTGCGGCCGGTGCCGCGGTATTCGCCTTGGGTGGCGGCGATCAGCGCGTGTACGCCGGCAGTGAGGCCGCCGTTGAAATCGCCCGCGCGAAAGCGCGGCACGAGTTCGTTTTCGATGATTCGCTTGCACAGCGCGTCCGGCAGGACGCCCTCGAGCCCGTAGCCGACCTGGATGCGGATGTCGCGGCTCTCCTGAAAGAGGAACAGGATCGCGCCGTTCTTGCGCTCTTTCTGGCCGACGCGCCACGCCTGGGCGACGCGCACGGTGTAATCCTCGACCGAGGAGTCGGATTGCAGGCGTGGATAGATTGCCACGATGAGCTGGTTCGAGGTCGTCCGTTCGAATTGTTCGAGCTCGCGATTGAGCTGCGCGGCGACTTCCGGGCGGACGACGCGCGCGTAGTCATTGAAGTGATTCTGCGGCGCGGGCGGGATGACTTCGGCCGCGTGGGCGGTCAACCCGAACAGGACCACCGCGAAGAGCGGCGAAAACATTTTTGGCCACAAAGAGGCACGAAAAGGATTCGTCCGGCCGACGAGGGTTTGTCGCGCGCCGATAGGCGCCTCGTGAGCTGCATTTGCCCTCCGATTTTTTGCGCCTTTTTGTGGCCCAGCCGTTTGGGCGACTTCGTTTGTGGCTGTGCCGTGCCGTGTCCATTCGTGGATACTCCCGGCTTGAAACCGGCTTGGATTAACCCGCCCTGCCGCGATCCCGTTCACGGTTTTGCGGGCGGTGCCTTTGCGCCAAAATCAAACTGCACGGTCGGCGGCTTTTCGGCGCCGGCGGTGGCGGCGAAGTACGGGCGGGCGGCGTGGCCGAACATGCCGGCGAAGATCACCGCAGGAAACCGTTTCATCGCGGTGTTGTAGGCCTGCACGGCTTCGTTGAAGCGGCCGCGTTCGACCGAAATCCGGTTCTCGGTGCCTTCGAGCTGCACCTGCAGATCACGAAACGCGGCGGTGGCTTTCAAGTCGGGATAGCGCTCGACCACGACCAGCAACCGCGAGAGCGCGGAGCCGAGTTGCGCCTGGGCTTGTTCAAACTGCGCCAACTGCTGCGGGTTGGTGGGCGACTCGACCGCCGGCAGCGTCACGCGACCGACCGACGCGCGGGCCGCGACGACGTCCGCCAGCGTTGATTTCTCGAAATTCGCCGCGCCCGAGACCGTGTTGACCAGATTGGGCACCAGATCGGCGCGGCGCTGGTACACGTTTTGCACCTGGGCCCAGGACGCATCGGTGCCCTGTTGCAGGGAGACGAGCCGATTGTAGATCCCTGTCACCCAGACCCCGACCACCAAGGCGAGGGCGACGAAGAGACCGACGACGAAAAGAACGATTTTTCCTGCACTCATAGTTCTCGTAGACAACACCGGTGGATGGAGCGGGCAAGACGCATCGCCCTCCAAGAACGCCACGTGGTTGTAATGGACACGCTCCGCGGCTTGGCTTTCGGGTTGCAGCTGGAGGCGATCGCGGCACACTCCGGCCCAGTTTCCCGACCCCTCCCAAAAATGAATATCTCGATCTCCACCTTGCTGGCGCGCAAGGGTTCAGTCGTGCACTCCGTCTCGCCATCGATGACGATCGCCGAGGCGGTGACGGTCATGAATCGCCACAAGATTGGCGCGGTCGTCGTGCTCGACGGCGATCGTCTGGTGGGCATCTTCACCGAGCGCGACGTGCTGCGCAGCGTGGTGGGCGCCGAAGTGAATCCCAAGACGTCGCGGGTCGTCGAAGTGATGACGACCGATGTGCTCACCGTCTCGCCGGAGATGGGCATCGAAGAGGCGACCGTCATCTTCACCGAAAAGCGCTGCCGTCATTTGCCGGTGTCGTCCAACGGCAAGCTCTGCGGAGTCGTTTCCATTGGCGACATCACGCGTTGGATGGCCGACGCCCATCGCGCCGAGGCCGAGCACCTGAAGAACTACATCGCCGGCGGTTTCCCGTCCTAGTTTTTTGCGAAGCAAAAAACTCTTGCTCGCGCGCATGGACCTCGAGACTGCCCGGCGGCACATCCGCAACTGCCTCGATCGCATGCGCGCCTGTTACCTGAAACCCGTTTTCGATGAATGGGCGGTGCTCGCGGCGCCGACGAAGTCGGGCGGCATCCTGGCGTATGAAGGACCGCGGCCGGACCAGTTCCGGCGCAATCTACCGGACGACGCCGAGCTGCTGCGAGTGCGTGCAGCCGGAAAACAGTTCACCGAGGGCGACATCGAGTTTGTGCCCGACGCCGGCGATACGCGCTATGACGCGTTCATGAAGATCGGCCCGACCAGTTATCTGGTGCTGAACCACACCAAGAAGACGATGACCGAGATCAGTGCCGACACGAAGTGGCTGGGCGCGCAGGTGGTGCTGTTTGAGTTGTCGGAAAAATTCCGCGCCGATCCGCTGGAGACGTAGCTGCGGATGTCGGCCGATGTTGGGGGCGGATGACGGAGGTCGAAGGACAGAGGACGGAAGTCAGCGGGCCTATCAGCGGATAGTCCAACCCTGGCCTCGTTCTTCTGCCTCACATCAATCCCGCGCCGACGAACCACGCGTAGGCCGCGATCAGCGGCCAGCCCATCCAGCGGGGCAGGCCATTGGTGAGCAGCACACACAGTGCATGCACGATCGCGGCTCCGACGAGAATCACGATGCCCGTTTCGAAAACGGCGGGCAGGACGATCGGCTGCAGCACCGCGCTGAGTCCGAGGCAGAGCGGAATGCAGATATGGCCGTCGCCGATTTGCGAGGCGTAGGCGATGTCGGCCCGGCGCCTGGCGGCGTAGAAAAACGCGAGCAGGGCGTTGGGCAGCACCATCAGCCAGCCGCTCAGCCAGCCGAGGTGCCCGGCGTTGACAAAGCTGCCCTGCTGGGCCGAAAGCCAGGCGACCAGCCAGTCGATGCTCACGTAGAGTCCGTAGGCGCAGAGGAGCACGACGAACAGGTCGAGGTAGAACAGGGGGCTGAACGATTGTTGTTGCCGGACGTTGTGTTTGAGCACGTCGAAAACTTGAAAGCACTGCCAAAACAAGAACAGGGCGACGAGCACAAGTCCGTCGCTGCGATCGAGCCGGCCATCGGAACCGAGCACCCAGGTCACGCCGCTGAAGAACAACCCGGCGGTCAGCGTCAGCAGCAGCGACAATCGGTTGAGCTGCCGCCCGGTGTCGGCCGGGCGGGGGCGTTTCCTGGCCCGTGCGGTCGAACCGGATTTTTTTCCACCCTCCAGTTGCAGGCCCCAGATCAAGGCGGGGAGGCCGAGGATGAGCGTCAGGTTCGTCACGTTGTTGACGAGGCAGTTGGTCAGGATGACGTCGGCCGGTCCGCTTTGCCGGTTGATGATGGTGACAAAGATCAAGTTACCGAGGCCCGAACAATAAGGCATGACGAGCGTGCCGAGCGCTGTGCCCTCGAGACCATGGTCAAGCAACGTCTCCAGTCGCCAGATCATGAGCAGCGAAACGCCCAGGAAGAGCGCGAGGTAGGTCCACACGCTCGTGAATCCGAGCGCATCGATGACGTCGGACAGCGGGCTCAAGGCAGGATCGGATCCAGCCGGCAGCGTTGGCCGGTCTTTCTGAGCCGCAACGGCGCGCCGAAAATCCGGGTGAGGTTTGCCGACGTGAGCACGCCGACCCGTGGTCCTGCAGCGACGACGGATCCGCGGCGCAGTAGCAGCGCGTGGGTAAAGGCCGGCGTGATTTCCTCGACGTGGTGCGTGACCAGCACGAGGGCGGGGGCGCCCGAGTGGCGACGTCGCGCCAGTTGCTCGACGAACCGGAGAAACTTTTCGCGGGCCACCGGATCGAGTCCGGCGCAGGGCTCGTCGAGAATGAGCAGTTGCGGCTGCGCCATCAGCGCGCGCGCGATCAGCACGCGTTGGCGTTCGCCCTGCGACAGGTAGGCCCACGGTCGATCGGCGAGGGCGGCGATGCCGGCCGAGCGCAGCAAGCGCAAGGCCGCGGTGCGATCGGCGCGCGTGACCTTGTGCCAGAGATCGAGCTGCGCGAATTTTCCGCTCACGACGGTTTCTACCGCCGGTTCGGCCGGCGGAATCGCGGTCGCGAACGCACTGGTCACCATGCCGATGTGCAGCCGCAGCTCACGCCAGTCGCTCGCCCCGTAATGCTGGCCCAGCACGGCGAAGGCGCCGGCGGTGGGCGAGAGGTAGCCGGTGAGCGCCTTCAGCAGCGACGTCTTGCCCGAGCCGTTGGCGCCGAGGATTACCCAGTGTTCGCGGGGCGCGACGCGCCAGTTCACGCCGCGCAGGATCACGGTGCGGCCGCGTTCAAGGCGGAGGTTGGTCACTTCGAGGATCGCCGACATTGGGGCGCGAGCATGTTGGGCGTTTTCCCGATTGGTCAAACGGGGATCGCGCCGCAGTTGCCAAGGGCGCCGAAGGTCCGCCAACCTCGGCGCATGAGAAGAATCCTTTTGATCTCCGGCCTGCTCGCGCTGGTCCTGACGCTGCACGCGCGGCCCTTCATGATCGTGGCCTACAACGTCGAGAACCTCTTCGACCTCGACGGGGTGAGTGCGTACGAGGATTACCAGCCGGCGAATTACACCCCGGCGCGCGCGCTGACCAAACTGCAGAACATCGCGAAGGTCGTGGCGCAGTTCGAGGGCGGGCGCGGGCCGGACATCCTGGTGTTGTGCGAACTCGAGGTCGATGCGACCCCGGGGAACACGCCGCCGGATTATGACGCCATCCTCGCACGCTACGCGGGGGTCAAGCTCCCGGAAATGCTCGGGACGAAGTTTGGGCCGGCGGTTGCCGACTTGCCTGCGGAGGCGCTGCTGCTCAAGGCGCTCGCAGATGCCGGCGCCAGCGGGTACCGCGTGGTGGTCGGGGAGAACGTCACTGCCGCCGGTTCCGAGCGAAAGCAGGAGATCAAGTGCGCGGTGTTCACGCGTTTTCCCGTGCGGCAGGTCCGCTCGCATCCGACGTTGGACGCGCGGGCGATTCTCGAGGTGCAGGTGGAGGTTGACGGCGCCCTCCTCCACGTGTTTGCGAACCACTGGAAGTCGGGGGCCAGCGACAGCGCGACGGAAACGACCCGCGTCGCCAACGCCCGCACCCTCCGCGCCCGGCTGGATGAAATCCTGCGGGCCGATCCGAACGCGGATATCGTCCTCGGGGGCGATTTCAACTCGCAGTACAACCAGAAGCAGCGCTACCCGTCGATGCCGGCGACCGGAATCAACGACACCCTTGGCTCGCAAGGCAACGAGCTCGCCGTGCGCGGCCCGACGCGCACGCTCTACAACCTCTGGTTCGAACTTCCGCCGGCCGAGCGCGGCAGCGACACTTATCGCGGCGAGTGGGGCACGCTCATGCACCTCATCGTCACCCGCGGACTCTACGACTTTCGCGGCGTGCAGTACGTGGACAACTCGTTCGCGGTCGCAAAAATTCCCGGCCTCAATGCCGACGCGAAAGGCCTGCCGGTTCGCTGGACATTCGACGGTCCGGGCGGCGCCGGATTCTCGGACCATTTTCCAGTGGTGGCGCGATTCATCACGGTGCCGGACGGACGGGTCGACCGCTATCTGGCGGTCAAGAATGCGTCGATCGAGCGGCCGGAGGCGGAGGCGCCGGTGAAGATCGGCTATGCGAAACTCGACCTCGCGAAGCTCGCCGTGGCGACCGAAGGCCTGCCCAGCGGCACCAGCATCCGTTCGGACGCCTACAAGGGAAAGATTTTCCGCGTGGTGGGCCGCGTCACCCCGGAGAGCCGGTTGGCCGTTGAATTCATGGGCGAGACATTTGATGTGTGGAGCCACGACGAGAACTTGCGCAAGAAACTGCGGGCGGAGCATCAGGCCG
>JBIJCX010000067.1:0-28322 GCA_044344465.1 Opitutaceae bacterium | reverse complement strand
TCCACCGCCGGGAGTCCCGCTGGATTCTTCGCTGCGCTGCCAATGAACTCCCGTGTTTGTCATTCTGACCCGGAGCGGGAGCGGAGGGCAAGAATCCAGCAGGATCCTCGCATGCGGCCGTCGTGTTGGATCCTTCGCTGCGCTCAGGATGACAGACAAAAATGAGTTCATATAGGGTACCACCCAACGGCTCGGCGTTGGTTTTTGGTCTCAGAATGGCCGGCCATTTTTCTTCCGTGTCTTCCGTGTGTTCCGTGGGCCAAAATCCTATTTTCCGACCGGCTCCGGCTCGGTCCCGGCGTCCGGCTCGTCGGCGCCGGGGATGACGAGCGGGCGGTTGGAGGTGAACTGATAGTACAGCGTCGGGATGACGACCAAGGTGAGCAGGGTCGCGGCCGAGAGGCCGACGATCACCGTGATGGCCATCGGGGTGCGGATCTCGGCGCCCTCGCCGATGCCGAGCGCCATCGGAATCAGGCCGACCACGGTCGTGAGCGCCGTCATGATGATCGGGCGGAGCCGGGCGCGACCGGCCTCGACGATGGCCGCGGTTTTTTCCATGCCGCGGCCGCGCAGCGTGTTGATGTAGTCGATCAGCACGATCGCGTTGTTGACCACGATGCCGACGAGGATGATCAACCCGAGGAAGACCATGATCGTGACCGGGATGTTCGCCAGCCACAGGACCCACACGACGCCGATCATCGCGAGCGGCACGGTCATCATGATCAGCAGCGGCTGCACGAACGATTCGAACTGGCTGGCCATCGTGATGTAGACGAGGAACACCGCCAGCGCGAACGCGAGCAGGAGGCTGTTGAGCGACGTCTTCATCTCGGCGTTCTGGCCCGCGAGGTTGTAGGAGAAGCCCGCGGGATAGGTGATGGTCTCCATCGCCGCGACGATATCGCGGGAGACGGTGGAGAGATCGGCGCCGCGGATGTTGGCGGTGATGAGGGCGGTGCGCTGCTGGTCGACGCGGCGGATCTCGCTCGGGCCCTCGTTGACCGTGAGCTCGGCGACGGCAGAGAGAGGGATCGGCACGGCGCCGCTGGGATTCACAATCAGCCGGCGTAGTTCCTCGAGCCCGAAGCGGTCCTCCTCGCGCAGGCGCACGACGATGTCGATCAACTGATCCTCCTGGCGGAACTGGGTGGCGGCGCGGCCCTGGACCTTGTTGCGCACGAGATCGGCGACATTGCGCAGGCTCAGGTTGTACTCGGCGAGCCGGTCGCGGTTGTAGACCACCTGGATCTCCGGGTGGCCGGTTTGCAGCGACGAACGGATGTCGACGAGGCCGGGCACGGACTGCGCGAGCACCTCCTCGGCCTGGCGGCTGAGCCGCTTGAGCGTGGCCAGATCGTGACCCCGGACCTCGACCTCGATCGGGCTCTTGAAGCTGAAGAGCGCGGGATACGAAACCTCGATCTTCACCTCGGGCAGGCTGCGAAACTCCGCGCGGATGCGATCGATCACCTGCATCTCCGTGGCGGCGTCGAGCCCCGGCTTGATCCGGACGGTGAGGCGCGCGGTGTGCTCGCCGGCCTCGATCGAGGTGCTGGCGCCTTCCTCCGCGCCGACGGTGATTGCGGTGCGCTCGACCTCGGGCTGGCGGCGCACGACCAGGTCGATTTTCTCCGCGACCTCACTCGTGCGCTCGAGCGGCGCCCCGATGGGCAGGGTGACGTCGAGGTTGAACTCGCCCTGGTGCACTTGCGGAATCAGATCGCTGCCGAGCCGCGGTACGACGAAGACCACGCTTACGACCAGCGCCGCCACGGCGCTGCCGAGCACGATGAACCGGTGCCGCAGCGTGGTGGTGAGCACACGCGGGTAATTGACCTGCATCCACGTGTTGCCGGATTCGAACCAGGACAGCCCGGAGGTCGCGAGCGGCGAGACGACGAGGGTGAGGGCGCGAAACAGGCCGATCAGCGACTGGCCGAGCTCCAGCAGCACGGTCTGAACCACGGTGCCGGCCACGCGCAATACGACCTCGGTGAGCGAGCGCGCCAGGACAAAGACGAACGGCACGATTCCGGGCACGAACACCAGGATGAGCAGCCACCAGGACTGCACGACGAACCAATGCCAGATCGACAGGTGCCAGGGTTTCGCGACGGCCGCGGCCATGCCGGGGAGTGCGAACGCCATCGCCGGCGGGGAGGGCGGCACCGTGATGCCGCGCCGCGCGAGCAATACCACCGTGACCGCAATCGCCGGCACGACGAGCAGCGCCAGCCACCGCCAATGGCGGCCGATCATCCACGATCCGGCGCGCCCCAGGCTCGCCCCGAGCCGGGACACCGCGGTGACGGCCAGCATGCCCGGCCAGATCCGGGCACTGTCGATGGGACCGTGGTGATCGGTCGCCAGCCAGCTGGCCGCCGCTACCAGACGACCGGCGGAAGCAGGCTGTCCCGGTGGCGTGGCCGTGGCCGCGACGAGGCGGCGCCGCCCAATCCAAAGTTCGATGGGCCAGAGAACCGGCCAGAGCGCGATTAACGCGATCGCCGCCACTGCCTTGACCGCCACCGCCAGCACCACCACCAGTCCCCACCCAACGCGGCCCAGCACGATGCCGAGCAAAAGCCACGGGTGGGCGAAGCGCGATCGACCGGCCGCCGGCGCGGCCGGGAAAACCAGGAAACCACTGCCGCCCAGTTGCGCGGCGATGCCGCCACCGCCCGCCGCCGCCCCCGCGTCACCGGCGGCCATTCCCGCCGCCTTCGACGCAAGCATCGGAATCAGGTAGAGCGCGGCGATCAACGAGGCGATCTGCGAAAAGACGACCGCCAGCGCCATGTCGCCGAAGACCTGGCCCGCCACGCCCTCGACAAACACGATCGGGAAAAACACGGCGACCGTCGTGAGCGTCGATGCAATGACCGGCATGGCGACTTCGCTGGTGCCGCGGACCACCGAGGTCACGGGATCATCGCCCTCCTCGCGGCAGCGGAATATGCTTTCGAGCACCACGATGGCGTTGTCGACCAGGTTGCCGACGCCGAGGGCGAGGCCGCCGAGCGAGATGATGTTCAGCGAGACCCCGGCCATGTACATCGGCGCGAACGTCGCCAGGATCGAGATCGGGATGCAGAGGCTCACGATCAGCGTCTGCGTGACGTTGCGCAGGAACAGGTAGAGGACCGCGATCGCAATCAGGCCGCCGAAGATGGCGTTCTCCTTCACCTCCTTGATCGAGTTGTCGATGAAGACCGACTGGTCGGAAAGCAGCTGGATGGTGGTCGAGGGTGGCAGCTGGTAGGCGAGAAAATCCGTCTGCCTGCGATGGTTGATGAGCGCCTGGGCCGAGCTGCGCTGCGCCTCGATCTGGGCGCGCGCGAGGTCCGCGGGCGAGCCCGATTTCTTCTTCGCGGTGGCAGCAGGCGCGGCCTTGCCCCGGCCTTTGGGCAGGGGCGGCGGCGCCTTCTGCTGGACCACGTAGGCCTGCTGCTCGGCGGTCCCGAAGATCGCCTCTTTCACCGCGGCGGCGACCAACAGCACGTTGGCGTCGGCCTCCTTGTAGATTTCGATCTCGACGCTCTCGTGGCCGTTGACGCGGGTGATGACCAGCCGGTCTTCGTGGAAGCGCGAGACGGTCGCGATGTCGCGGAGGCGGATGTCGACGTTGCCCTGGCGCGCAACGATCAGCGTGCCGATTTCCTCCAGCGAACGGAATTCGTTGAGCGTGCGGATGAGGTACTCGACCTGGCCCTCGCGGAGGTTGCCCCCCGACATGTTGACGTTGCCCTGCTGGAGCCGCGTCGCGATCTGGCCGATGTCGAGCTTGAGCGTCGCCAGCTTGCTCTCGTCGAGCGCAACGAGGAACTGCTCCTCGAGCCCGCCCTTGATCTGGACGGCGGCGACCCCGGGGAGCGCCTCGAGCTTGCGCTTGACCTCGTTGTCGGCGAGGTGGCGGAGCTCGTAGAGCGACTGCGGACCCGCGAGCCCGAGCCGCAGAATCGGGTCGAGGGAAGGATCATAGTGGAGCAGCAGCGGGCGTTGCGCGCCTTCCGGAAACCGGATCCGGTCGATCTTCTCGCGGACCTCCTGCGCGACGAGGTCCATGTCGGTCTTCCACTGAAACTCGAGGATGACGTCGGACTGTCCCGCCTTCGACACCGAGCCGATCGAGACGAGTTTCGGAATGATGCCGAGCTGCTGTTCGAGCGGGCGCGAGACGACATTTTCCATCTCCTCGGGCGCCGTGCCGGGATACGACGTGCGCACGGTGAGCGTCGGATAGCTCATGTCGGGCATGAGCGTGAGCGCGAGCCGCTGATAGGAGACCCAGCCGAACACCCCGACGGCGAGTGTGACCATCACGATCGCGACCGGGCGGCGGACGACGAGCGCGTAATGGGAGTCGTCGATGCGGAACTTGGGGCGCCGGCTGCTCATGGAAGGCCGGATTCAATCAGCCCTGATCGCAAACCACGTTTTGCTCCGGGCGGGAAGACACGTCGGGCATTGTAGCCCTGCGCGTGAGCGCAGGGACCTCCCGCACTCCCGCCGCTCACGCGGCGGGCTACAACGAAGCTGTCTTTTGAGAGCTGAGAGCTGAGCGCTGAGAGCTGAGCGCAAAACCAAAAGGTGAATTCCATTTTCAGGCGTACTGGCGAGGGTTTCAGCTCTGAACTCTCAGCTCTCAACGGCATGGCCAAGCCGTCGCAACCGACAGCTCGCGGAGTGCGGGCGCGCCGCCGCCAGGAGCAAGGGTGGGCGGCCATCACGACTTGTTGGGTTTCGCGCCTTCGGCTGTGGCCGTGGTCTTGCCAGCCTCGGCGTCGGGTGCGGCTACCGCCGTGGTGTTCACCGAGCGGACCGCGGCGCCGTCCTTCAGCCCGCTCTGGCCCAGGACAATCACGGGCGTGCCGACCTCGAGACCGGACAGCGCCTCGACGTTCTGCGGATCTTCGAATCCGGCGGTCAGCTTCTTTTTCACCGCCCGATCCTTCACCACGGTGAAGACATGGCGTTCGCCGCCTTCGTAAACGACGGCGCGCTTCGGGACCAGCACGGCGGCAGGCCGCGTGTCCGTGATGACGCGGACGCCGACAAAAAGTCCCGGCGGCAGGTCGCTGGGTTTTTCGCCGCGGACGCCGACCGTGACCTTGAACGTTCCGCTCTTCGGATCGATCACGGGGCTGATGCGCTTGACCCAGCCCTTGAACTGGCGATCGGGCAGGAACTCCGAGGTGACGATCGCGGGCTGGTTTTCCGCCACGACCGGGAGGTAGCGGCCGGGCACGAAGACGCGCGCGACGATATCGTCGAGTTTCACCATCGAGAAAATCTTCGTGCCGGTGCCGACGCGGGCGCCGACCTGGGTTTCGCGCGCCGAGATGACGCCGTCGAAAGGGGCGCGCACGGTCGCGTAGGAGAGACGGATCTTGGCCCGCTCGAGCCGCAGCCGCGCCTGATCGAGCTGGAAGCGCTGGTTCTCGTAGTCCTGCTTGTTGACGAGATTGCGGGTGTAAAGATCCTCGTTGCGGGCGAAGACCTTCTCGAGGTGCGCGAAGTTCGTCGTGCTCTCCTCGACGTCCAGGCGCAGCTCGCGATCCTCGATCTTCAGGAGCGGCTCGCCTTCCTTGACGATGCGGCCCTCCTCGACGAGCAGGGCCTCCACCGGGCCGGCGGTCTGCGGGTAGAGGTCGACCGTGGCCTCGGTCTCGAGCGTGGAATTGAAGCTGAGGAACGACGAAATCGGTCCCCGCACGACCGGGGCGGTCTCCACGGGAACCGCGTCCGCGGCCGCCTGCATGTCCTGCTTCGATTTCGCCCGGGCTGCGGCGGCCGTCTTTTCTGCGGCCGAGGCGGCGCTCCCCGGGGCGGGATTCGGGCTCTTGGCGGCGGCGGACTTTCCGTCGGGGACGGGTGCCTTTTTTTCGGCACAACCACCGCTGAAGCCGGCCGCGGCGAGCACGATTAGCAGCACCGCAGCTCCGGCGCGCGGATCAGGGAGGAGGTGAGAGGCGAGGATCACAACGGTAACGAAGAGTTAGGCACCAACGAGGTGGAGCGGACGACAGCCGGCCCCAAATTCCTCCCTGATCCCGGCAAAGACGTCAAAGCCTTCAATCGATTTCAGCATAAATGACGCACCAGCCCCGCCCGCGTGGCGCAGGCATTTGGAATTCGCGGGGGCCGCCGGCAGTCCCCGCGCGCACGCGCAGGGCAACGAATCCTGCGTTCTTCACGTCCGGCGCAAAACCCGCGCTGCGGTCAGGCCTGAATTGCGACCCCTCAATCCTTCGGTCCGAAATCGGTTTCCGGTTTCTCCAGCACGATCTCCTTGATCCACGCGTTGCGGAAGCGCACGTCGTGGCCTTCGCACTGCAGCTTGAGGCCGCCGGGGACGTCCGTGATGCCGCGGCCGCCGTCGTTGCCGCCATCGATCCCGGAATTCGCCCCGCCCCAGACTTTCTGGATCGTCACGTTGGTGTGCACCTTCTGGCCGTTGAAGTACATCGACACCAGCGGCCGCTCCACGAGCTTGCCGTCCTTGAAGCGCGCCGCGCGAAACCGGATGTCGTAGGCATTCCACTGCCGCAGGCCCTTGTAGGCGTGGTAGGGCGATTCGGTTTCGTTGATCACCGCGCCCATGCCGTGCTTCGTCTTCACGCCGTCCTGAATCTGAATCTCGTAGCGGTTCTGGAGGTAGACGCCGCTGTTTCCACCCTCGTGCATCACGAGGAATTCGATGTGCAGCCGGAAATCGCGATACGGCTTCTTGGTCACGATGTCCGCCGCACCGTATCTCCCCTTCGGCGCCGCCGGATCATCGCTCATCAACACCGTGCCCCGGTCGACGGGATCGTCGACGATCTTCCACTTGATCGGCAGGGCCGAGGCAAACCGCGGCCCCTCCCAGTAGGTCCACTTCGCGTCGAGCATCGCGCGCGAGCCGTCGACAATCACCTCGGCTCCGGGCAATGGCTTCGCCCCGAGGCCGACCTCGGCGCGCGCCAGCGGCGGGAGCGCGAGAGCAAAGCCAGGCAGGGCGAGGGCGATAATTCGGGCAGCAAGGAGCGAGCGCATGGGAGGTTGGGTTGAGGCTTGGGATGACAACGGACGAGGCGAAGCGTCAGGCCGTTCGGACCGCCGAGGCAATCGGGAATCCAGGGTGCGCGAACGGAAGGCAGAGCGTCGTCAAAGTCGAACTGCTGATCTTTCTCTTTCATCTTTATCTTTCTCTTTCGTCAGGGTTCGGCGCGGAGGAGAAAGATAAAGAGAAAGAGGAAAGAGAAAGATTACGAGGAACGAGAACGACTTTGACACTGCCCAGAACGGAAGGGCGGCCGGGCGTCGCGATTGGGCCCGGCGCACCGGGGCGCCCCTTCAAAACATCAGCCGGTAACTCCCCGTCCATTCCCGGCCCTGCCCCACCCGGGCCTGGCTCGCCAGCAGATCGGCATCGAGGACGTTGCGCACCGCGAGACCGAACCCATGGGTGAACTTCCCCCGCTTGATCGAGTAATACGCGCTGGAGCTGACGATGCCGTAACCCGGATAATCCAGGCGGTGGCGCTGCTTGTCCTCGTATTGCGCGGTGTAGCTCGAGATGTAACTCCAGCTCGTGCTGAGCGACAGCCCCTTCAACGTCCCCGTGGGGATGCCGTAGCTCGTCGCGACGCCCGCGTTGTAGGGCGGCATGCGGGTCAGCGCGCGGCCCACTTCCTCCGGCAGATCCGGCGACGCCGTCGTGATCGCACGCACATAGGAGGCGCGGGCCGAGAGCGTCCACGTCGGCCGGGGCCTCCAGCTCCCTTCGAACTTGCCGCCGGTAAAACGCTCCTCCCCCGCCGCCACCAACTGCGGCTGGGTGTGGTTCGCATCGAAAATCGGATCGTCGTAGAGCGGATTGCGGCGCGAGATGTCCTGGTTGAAGCAGGTGAAGCCCGACAGCGTGAACTCGATCAGCCGCTTCGGAAACCGGCCCTTCAACCCGGCTTCATAGCCGCGCGTCGTATCGTTGCCCTGGATGCGCCCGGTCCGGGCGTCCACGCGGGTCGAGGGCTCGAAGGCCGTGCTCGCGGTCGCAAACAGCAGCAGCCGGCTCGGCAGCGCCTGGTAATTCACCCCGAAATGGGACGTGAGCTCGTCCACCCGGTCGCGGACCTGCGGCATCGTGGCCCCCGGCCGGCGATCATGGACCTTCAACCCCACCTCATCCCGTCGCAACCCGACGGTGAACACCCAGCGGCCCTTCGCGATCCCCACGCGCTCGGTCAGCTCGAGCGCGGTGTAGGTCGTCTGCTCCTCGCGGTCGGTGAGAATGCGGTTGTAGCGCTCCCGGCTGAACGCCGGCCGGGAATAGTTCGGCGCGGCGGGGTTGAAGATCCGCACGCTCGCCGGCAGGGCGTTGCGCGCATCGATCGGCAACGCCCACTCCTCCCGCAGATTGATGCCCCAGGTGTGGCTCGCCGCCGCCATCACCTTGTGCTCCGCCCCCAGCGCGCTGAACCGGCCCGTCGCCTCTGCATGCCCCGCCCAGGCGTGCTGCGGCTGTTCGCTGTGGCGCGGCTCGCGGATGCCCTCGAAAACCTTGGTCGCGAGGTTCAGCAGCGACGTGGTAAACCGGTCCTGCTCGATCTGGCGCCACCACGCCTCGACGCCGGCCCGCACCGCGATCTTCGGATGCGGCTGCCCGTCGAACAGGATCGTCGCCAGGGTGCTGCGGCGGCGCACGCCCGCCTCCGGCCCGAAGGAATTGAAGCCCGCGATCGGCCGGTAAGGGCCGACGATCTTCCCGCCGGTCACGCGACGATACTCCGGCAGCCCCGGGGCGGACGTGGCGTGCAACTGGGAAAAATCCACCGCGAAAAGCGTGCTCGCCGCCGCACTGTGGCGCCAGGTGACGGAACCGTTGACCGAACGCGTCTCCGAGGCGGCGAACGCCTCCGGGCCGAGCTTGCGGCTCCAATCCATCGCCAGCCGCTGCCACACCCGCTTTGGGACCGCCGGTCCCGTGAACTCGACGGCGGCCGCCTGGCGCTGCAGCGACGACCGGGAATAGTCGAATCGCCGCCCCGCCGTCGTCCGCGGCCGCGACGTGACGTAATCCAGAATTCCGCCCGGCGCCGCCCGTCCCAGCACCGGCACGAGCGCACCCTGGATGACGATCGTGCGGCTGATGTTGAGTACGTCGCGTCCGCCCATGCGGGCGAATCCGTTGCTCATGAGCGGCGAGGGAAATCCCCGCAGGCTGACCCGGCTGTCACCGGTCGCGAGATCCACCGCCGAGGGCGTCGCCACCTGCGCCAGCTCGCCCGCGACCTCCTTGGCCACCGGATCGTCCTCGATCGCGGTCGCCGAAATCAGGTCGTTGGAAAACGGCAGATCGCGCAACTGGTACTCATAGGAGCCCATCCCGGTGGCGTCGTGGTGCTGCCCCTCGGTCGCCGCCTTGACCTCGACCGTGTCGAGCTTCACGGCCTCGGCTTCATGCTGCGGCGAGGCCGGATCGCGCTCCACCACGACCGCCGCCGGGGCCGGGCCAGAAGTGGATCCGGTGCGGTGCGCCGGGGCTCCGGGCGCGGCCACCGTCTGGGCCTCCAACCACGCCACGCTGCCAAGCCCGCAACCCAGCAGGATCAGCCGGGCCAGCAGCAGGGGTTGCAGCACAAGGATCATGGATCGGGAAACTCCAGAAGATTCCACGCCGCCCGCAACCCTGAACCGCCACCGGCGCGAAAATCAGCCTGACCGGGTGTGACTCCTCGCGTTCTGCTCGCGTGCGGCGCACTCGTCGCCCATAAACCTCACCCCAATGGCCCGTTCCGCGACCCCCTCTGGCAGAGACTCCGCCGCGAACCTCGGCTTCGAGGCCAAGCTCTGGCTCACCGCCGACAAGCTGCGCAACAACATGGACGCGGCGGAGTACAAGCACGTCGTCCTCGGCCTCATTTTCCTCAAGTACATCTCCGACACCTTCGAGGAACACCGCGCCAAACTCGCGGCCGGCAAGGGCGATTACAAGGGCGCCGACTCCGAGGACCCCGACGAATACCGGGCCGAAAACGTTTTCTGGGTGCCGGCGGATGCCCGCTGGTCCCACCTGCAGGGCAAGGCCAAGCAGCCCAACATCGGCAAGATTGTGGACGACGCCATGGTCGCCATCGAACGCGACAACCCACGGCTCAAGGGAGTTCTCCCCAAGGACTACGCCCGCCCCGGCCTCGACAAGCAGCGCCTCGGCGAGCTGATCGATCTCATTGCCACTATCGAGCTCATAGGTAGGGACGCCTCTCCGCAGGCGTCCGCGGACGTAAAGTCGCATCGTTCCGTCGATCTGCTCGGCCGGGTTTACGAGTATTTCCTCACGCGGTTCGCCAGCGCGGAGGGCAAGAACGGCGGCCAGTTCTACACCCCGTCCTGCGTCGTGCGCTGCCTCGTCGAGATGCTCGGCCCCTACAAGGGCCGGATCTACGATCCGTGCTGCGGCTCGGGTGGCATGTTCGTGCAGTCGGAAAAATTCGTCGAATCCCACGGCGGCAGGCTCGGCGACATCAGCATTTACGGCCAGGAGAGCAACGCCACCACCCGCCGCCTCGCCGTGATGAACCTCGCCCTGCGCGGCATCGAGGCCGACTTCGGCCCCGAGCACGCCGACACCTTCCGCCGCGATCTCCATCCCGACCTCCGCGCCGACTACGTCCTCGCCAACCCGCCCTTCAACGACTCCGACTGGTTCCGCAAGGACGACGACGTGCGGTGGCAGTTTGGCGTCCCGCCCAAGGGCAACGCCAACTTCGCCTGGGTCCAGCATTTCATCCACCACCTCGCGCCCCACGGCATGGCCGGCTTCGTCCTCGCCAACGGCAGCATGTCCTCCAACCAGTCCGGCGAAGGCGAGATCCGGGAAAAACTCATCGAGGCCGACCTCGTGGACTGCATGGTCGCCCTTCCCGGCCAGCTTTTTTACAGCACGCAGATTCCCGTCTGCCTCTGGTTCCTCACCAGGAATAAAGGTGGGCCGGGCGCTCCGCGCGCGGCCAAGTTCCGCGATCGGCGCGGCGAAACCCTGTTCATCGACGCCCGCAAACTTGGCACCCTCATCGACCGCGTCCACCGCGAGCTCACCGATGCCGATCTCAACAAGATCACGTCTACCTATCACCTCTGGCGAGGTGACGCTTTAAGCTTAAAGCCTAAAGCTGGAAGCTCGACGGCGGCGTATGCCGACGTCGCAGGCTTCTGCAAATCCGCCACCACTGCCGAAATCGCCGCCCACGGCCACGTCCTCACCCCCGGCCGCTACGTCGGCGCCGAGGAAGTCGCAGACGACGGCGACCCCTTCGAGGAGAAAATGCCCCGGTTGATTGCAGAGTTGGAGGCGCAGTTCGTGGAGTCAGCGAAACTTGAGGCGCAGATCCGGGCCAACCTTGCGGGCATTTTCTCGAAGAGTGAAAAGTGAAGGGTGAAATTAGAAATGACCGGACCACGGGACATTAAGGAACGCACCTTCGAATTCGCGACTCGGGTCGTGAGGCTTTGCCGCGAACTCGAAGAAATCCCGGGTGCCCCACGCACCCTCGCCCACCAGCTCCTGCGCTCCGGGACGTCAATCGGCGCCAATGTCGAGGAAGCGCACGGGAGTCACAGCAAGCCCGACTTTATCGCCAAAATGTCGATCGCGAACAAGGAAGCGCGGGAGACCAATTATTGGCTTCGACTTCTCGGTGCTTCCCAGGTCGTGCCGGCCGCGGATCTGGCCGAAATCACGGACGAGTCCAGCCAGCTGATCGCAATCCTCACGACGATCGTAAAACGAACTCGGGAGAATCAGTCATGATTTCAATCTTCTCATTTCACTCGTCACTCTTCGGGAAGATTTCGCTCTTCCTATTTTACTCGTCGCTCTTTTTCCCGCCGCGCCTTGTTGCCGAACTGCAGGGTCAGTTTGCGGAGTCGGCCAAACTCGAAGCCGCCATTCGCGCCAACCTGAAAGGCCTTGGTTATGTCGGCTGACTTCGCGCTGTCCAAAAACGAAGAAACCCCGGAGCCTATCTGCCGCAAGCGGCAGAGGAAGGGATTCCGGGGCGCACGAGGGAACCGTCGACGGGTTGCACATCCTCCGCAAGCATGAATCCGGTTTTTTTCGAACAGGTAGCCCAAGCCCTGGCCACCGAACGGCTCGATGCCTACCGGCAGGACGGTGCTGCGCCAGCGGTGGCCTTGGCCCGGTATGTCTGGAATATGGCGTTGTGCGAAGCGCTGTATTCTCCGCTGCAATTGGCGGAAGTCGCCTTGCGCAATGCGCAGCATCGCGCCCTCACGACGCGCTTCGGTGCCGATGGTCTCGCCCCGTGGATCGCCCGAATCCGTCATCATTGGCCGGAGCCAGCAGGCACCCCTTCAAGCGCGCCCGCCAACGCCACCCTCGCGATTATCCCCGACGCCTTCGACGCCAGCAGCGGCGCGGAAACTCCGTTTGGCCATCGCTGGGGCGGGGATGTTTTCCGGCTGGCCTCCGAACATCTCGCCGCGCTGCAAGCCGGGCAGACGTTGGCCCTCGACGTACAAAGCGAATACATCGCCTTTCTCAAAGCCGCCGAGTCCGCGAAACGGGTGCACCTGTCCGCCGAAGCCTTGGCGAAGGTGGAGGCCATCAAAGCAAACCTGAAGGGGCTCGGCTATGGCGGGTGAATGGCCAACGAGAACCATCGACGAGCTGAAGGCGAAAAGCCGCGCGGCAATCGCCATCGGCCCGTTTGGTTCTCGAATGAAAAGCGATTGTTACGTCCCGTCTGGCGTTCCGGTCATCCGAGGAAACAACATCTCGGACACAAGAGAGTTGGTCGGAGAAATGGTTTTCATCACTCCCGACAAGGCGGAGGAGGTTCAGTCGTCTGTCATTTTTCCCGACGACCTCTTTTTCCCCCATCGAGGTTCAATCGGTTTGGTTGGAATCGTTCCGCACAACGGTGCAAAGCGATATGTTCAGTCGACCAGCTTGATGAAACTGACTTGTGATCGCAGCCTAGTTGAGCCGCTCTACATTTTTTATTTCTTTCGGTCGGCACAAGGTCGCCAAGAGCTGCTCAAGAATGCGTCCACAGTGGGCACGCCCGGCATCGGGCAGCCGTTATCTTCGCTCAAGGCGATTCGCGTTCCATACCCACCCCTCGCTGAGCAAAAAGCCATCGCGGCTGTGCTTGGGGCGCTGGACGACAAGATCGAGTTGAACCGGCGGATGAACGCGACGCTGGAGGCGATGGCGCGGGCGCTGTTCCAGAGCTGGTTCGTGGATTTCGATCCCGTCCGCCTTCGCTTAAGCTACGGCGGACAGGTCCGCCCTACGCCGCTGAACCCCACCGGCCTGCCCGCCGAAGCCTTGGCGAAGGCGGGCCTCGACCCCGCCACCGTCGCCCTGTTTCCCGACTCTTTTCAAGACTCAACGCTCGGACACATTCCGAAAGGGTGGGAAGTGAAGACAGCCGACGAAGTTTCAACTGTGGGAATCGGAAAGACTCCGCCGCGTATGGAGCATCACTGGTTTTCCGAGAATCCAGCGGACGTGCCCTGGATGTCCATTCGCGACCTCGGTATTGCCGGTGTCTTCATCTCGCACACGGCCGAGTTCCTCACCGCGGAAGCGGTCGAAAAGTTCAGGGTGAAACGCATTCCCGACAACACCGTCGTCCTGAGCTTCAAGCTGACGATGGGGCGAGTTGCCATCACGGATGGCGAGATGTTGTCGAACGAGGCGATTGCCCACTTCCGTCTGAACCCAGATACAACCTTCGGCTCCGCGTACCTCTACTGCTACCTCAAAGGTTTCGGCTACGACCAGCTCGGTAGCACATCGTCCATCGCCACCGCGATCAATTCTGATATGGTTCGCGGCATGCGTGTCCTCGTTCCGCCAAAAGGAATCGCCGAAGCGTTCGAGCGAACGGTCAATCCGCTGTTCACACAAATGAAGAACATCCAGAACCAATCCCGCACCCTCGCCACCCTGCGCGACACGCTGCTGCCGAAGCTACTGAGCGGCGAGTTGAGCGTGACCTCGGCGACTGCTGCCGTCTCTTAACCCGCATTCCGCCATGCCCGACGTCATCAACCTCTACTGCGACGAGAGCTGCCACTTGGAGAACGATCACCAGCCGGTCATGGTGCTGGGCGCTTTGACGTGTCCGATTGACCACGCGCGGGCCGTGGCGCTCGCGGTTCGTGCTCTCAAACGCGAGCATGGGCTGGCCGACGGCTTCGAGATCAAGTGGACCAAAGTCTCGCCAGCCAAGACCGCTTTTTACCGAGCGGTAATCGGTCTCTTTTTTGCCGATGAGAAACTGGCCTTTCGCGGATTGGTGGTGCCGAACAAAGAAGCCCTGCGTCATGCCGAATTCGCGCAGACGCACGACGATTGGTATTACAAGATGTATTATCTCCTGCTGCGCCCGGTGCTCCGGCAGCCAGGAGTTTTTCGGGCGTTTCTGGATATCAAGGACACCAAGGGCGGCCCCAAGGTGCGTCGGCTCCACGAATACCTGTGCGCTCACCTGCACGATCCCGAGGCCAAGAAGCTTCAACCTATTCAACTCGTCCACTCCGATGAAATCGCGTGCCTCCAACTCGCGGACCTGCTGATCGGCGCCCTCGGCTATGTGCATCGTGAACTCACCGCTAACGCCGGGAAGATTGCACTGATCGAGGACATCCGTGCCCAAAGCGGCCTCACGCTCAAGTATTCAACCGCTCCCGGTCGCCGTAAGTTCGATGTATTCGTTTGGGAAGCCAACGCCGGGGATATGGACGAATGAATCTGCCGCCAATCATTCCGCTCGACGCAATGCCGGGCGCAGACAGCGCCGAGAAGTGGAAGGTTTATCTGGAGCGAATCTACGAAGTATTTTGCCGGGATGTAGCCAACGCTGACCTGATGTTCCGAGGGCTGCCGGTCAGGTGCCGCTACCACGTGCCCTACGAAGGGAAGCACGCTTCATTCTGGCACCTGATGTCGGAAGGAACGGTCGAGGCTCACCGCACGCCTGATCTCGACCGCTGCGCCCGCATTCCGTGGATCGCGCCAGTCATCCGTCTTGCGGATGATGCATCAGTTGTCCGCACATGGGAGCATGAACGTGTTACCACTCACGGTCGCAAGACCCGTATTCCGCTTTGGCTATTTCAACATGACTACGCGGTGATCTTGGAACCGCGCGTCGATTACTGCCTACTCATCACCACCTACTGTGTGAACGCGCGACAAAAGCTGAAATTCGAAAAAGAGTGGCAGGCGTGGAATGCCTAAAAAAGCAGAGGCCGCGTTTGAAGCGGCCTCAGGAACTCCTTTCACACATGGTGAATGAGACTGCGAAACCAATCGACCCAATCACCATAAAAGTAAAGCGTTTCGTTTCCACCCGTGATGAGCCTCAACGAATCCACCGTCGAAGACGCCGCCCTGAGGTGGTTCGGCGAGCTGGGCTATACGGTTGGGCACGGGCCGCAGATGGCTCCGGGCGAACCGGCGGCGGAGCGTTTCCTGCGGGAGAACCTGCCGGTGGCGGGGCGGGTTCAGCCGAACCTTTTTGAGCGCGTGGATGATCCGCTCTACCCGCCGGTGGCGTTGCGCGAGGCGCTGGCCAATGCGTTTTGCCACCGCGACTACAGTATCGGCGGTGGTTCCATTTCGCTCGGGGTGTATGACGACCGGCTGGAAATCACGTCCACGGGCACACTGCATTTCGGACTGACGCCGGAGGCGCTTTACCTGCCGCATGAGTCGCTGCCGTGGAATCCGCTGATGGCGCGGGTGTTTTATCGCCGGGGGATCATCGAGACGTGGGGCCGGGGCACGATCAAGATGGAGGAACTCACCGTGCGCGCGGGCTTGCCGAGGCCGGAGATTATCGAGGCGGGAGGCTGTGTGATGGTGCGGTTCAGTCCCACGCGTTATGTGCCGCCGCAGCGGGTGGCGCAGGATGTGACGGAGCGGCAACAGCGCGTGCTGCTTTGCCTGAGTGGTTCGGCGGACGGCCTGGCATTGCGCGACATCCGCAAGGGAGTTGGAGAGGAAATTGCCGAGTGGGAAATCAAGAATGACCTGGCGGCGCTGAAGCATCTTGGGCTGGTGGCAATCAAGGGTTACGGGAGGGGGGCCCGCTGGGTTTTGTCGTGATGAACTCCAATTCACTCCAATTCACTCCAATTAAACTCCAAATGGCGTCGACGAGCTGCGGCCAGCGGATTGGGGCGTTGAGCCAGAGTGGTTTAGGTCCATGGGGGTCTTTGGGCCGATTCGGATTTATTCGGGCTTATTCGCACCATTGAGGCCGCCTCATTTCCGCCTTATTCCACTCCAAATGAGTCTCAACGAATCCACCGTCGAAGCCGCCGCGCTGGAGTGGTTCGAGGCGCTGGGCTATGCGGTCGGCCACGGGCCGCATCTCGCGCCCGGTGAACCGGCGGCGGAGCGTGATGGATTTGGCGACGTGGTCCTCACTGGTCGGCTGCGGGCCGCGATTCATAGACTCAATCCCAAGATTCCGGAGGAGGCCCGGGAGGATGCGCTACGCAAGGTCCTGCGCGTGGCCACGCCGTCACTTGTCGGCACCAATCGGCTCTTTCATGCGATGCTGCGCGATGGGGTGCCGGTAGAATATCGCCGCAAGGACGGAAGCATCGCGGGCGACGCAGTACGGCTGCTGGATTTCAGCGCTCCCACCGCCAATGACTGGTTCGCGGTCAACCAATTCACCGTCATCGAGGGCCCGATCAACCGCCGGCCGGACATCGTAGTATTCGTGAACGGCCTGCCGCTCGGGGTGCTTGAGCTGAAAAACGCAGCCGAGGAGGACGCCACGACCTTCGACGCATTCAAGGATCTGCAAATCTACAAGGAGCAGATTCCGTCGCTGTTTCACTGTAACGCTGTCGTCATCGCGTCCGACGGCACGGACGCCCGCATCGGCACGATCAGCGCCGACTGGGAGCGGATGATGCCGTGGCGCACCATCGACGGCGAGGCCCTTGCCCCGGCCGCGATGCCCCAGTTGGAGGTCTTGTTGCGCGGCGTGTTCGACCGGCGGCGCTTTCTTGATCTTCTGCGCTACTTCATCGTCTTCGAGGAAGACCCCGACACCGGTGCCCTCATCAAGAAAGTCGCGGGCTATCACCAGTTTCACGCCGTCAACACCGCACTCGGGGAAACGATCCGCGCGGCGGTGGACCTACGTCACCACACGGGCGAGCAGGAAGGTTACTTTGCCAGACCGCAGGCGGAGGGTGTCGCCGGCGACAAGCGGGTCGGCGTCGTCTGGCACACGCAGGGTTCGGGCAAGTCGCTCACGATGGTTTTCTACGCCGGGCGGCTCGTGCTGGAGCCGGCGATGGAGAACCCGACGCTTGTCGTCCTCACCGACCGCAACGATCTCGATGGCCAGCTCTACGACACCTTCATTCGCTGCCACGAACTCCTGCGGCAGAAACCGCAACAGGCGGAAAGCCGCGACCACCTCAAAAAGCTGCTGGCTGTCGTGTCGGGCGGCGTGGTCTTCACGACGATCCAGAAGTTCTTTCCCGAGGAAAAAGGCGGCAAACACCCGCTGCTGTCCGACCGGCGCAACATCGTCGTCATCGCCGACGAAGCGCACCGCAGCCAATACGACTTCGTCGACGGTTTCGCGCGCCATATGCGCGACGCGCTGCCCAATGCGTCGTTTATCGGCTTCACCGGCACGCCCATCGAGAAGGCGGACGCCAACACCCGCGCGGTTTTTGGGGACTACATTTCAATCTACGACATCCAGCGCGCGGTGGAGGACAAGGCGACCGTTCCGATATACTACGAAAGCCGTCTCGCCAAGCTGGAGCTGAAGCCTTCGGAGAAGCCGAAAATCGACCCCGACTTCGAGGAGGCGACCGAGGGCGACGAGGCGTCGCACAAGGAACGGCTCAAAACGAAGTGGGCAGCGCTGGAGGCCATCGTCGGCGCCGACAAGCGACTTGGCCTGATCGCGGCCGACCTGGTGAAGCATTGGGAAGCGCGCTTGGAGGTGATGGACGGCAAGGCGATGATCGTCTGCATGAGCCGGCGCATCTGCTTCGAGCTCTACGAGGCGCTCCGCCAGCTGCGTCCGGCGTGGCACGGCGGCGACGATGACCACGGCGTGGTCAAGATCGTGATGACCGGCGACAAGTCCGACCCGCTCGCGTGGCAGCCGCACATCCGCAGCAAGGCCCGCCGGGAGGAGCTGGCAAAGCGGTTCAAGAACCCGAAGGATCCGTTCAAAATCGTGATCGTACGCGACATGTGGCTGACGGGCTTCGACGCGCCGTGCCTGCACACGATGTATGTCGACAAGCCGATGCGCAGCCACGGGCTCATGCAGGCCATCGCGCGCGTGAACCGGGTTTTCAAGGACAAGCCCGGCGGCCTCGTGGTCGATTATCTGGGCCTCGCCCACGAATTGAAGCTGGCGCTTGCCGTCTACACCGAGAGCGGCGGCCATGGCGAGACGGCCATCGACCAGGAGGAGGCCGTGCTCGCGATGCTGACGCGGTATTCGATCTGCAAAGCGTTTTTCCACGGCTTCGAGTGGTCGAAGTGGACGACCGGCACCCCGGCGCAAAAACTTTCGCTCCTGCCGGCCGGACAGGAGCACATCCTCGCGGCCGCGGCCAAGGATGCGAAACCGGACGACTACCGGCAGCGGTTTCTCCAAGCCATCACCGAACTTTCCAAGACGTTCGCGCTCGCCGTGCCGCATGAAAAGGCGCTCGGGATTCGCGACGATGTCGGCTTCTTCCAGGCGGTGCGCGCCGCCATGACAAAAGGCGGCGGCGAGAAAAAGAAGACCGACGAGGAGCGTGATGCCGCCATCCGGCAGATCATCTCGCGGGCAGTCGCCTCGGATGAAGTAGTAGATATTTTTGCCGCCGCCGGCCTGAAGAAACCGGACATCTCGATCCTGTCGGATCAGTTCCTCGCGGACGTGCGCGGGATGCCTCAGAAAAACTTGGCGGTGGAACTCCTCCGCAAGCTGCTCAGCGGTGAAATCAAACTCCGATCGCGCAAGTTTTTGATCCAGTCAAAGTCGTTTGCCGGAATGCTGGAGCAGGCGATCCGAAAGTACCAGAACCGCGCGATCGAAGCCGCGGCGGTCATCGATGAGTTGATCAGGATCGCCAAGGACATGCGCGACGCCGACCAGCGAGGGGAGGACTCGGGTCTCACGGAAGAGGAGCGGGCGTTCTACGACGCCCTCGCGGACAATGAAAGCGCCGTCCAGGCGATGGGCAGCAAGGAACTGCGCGTCATCGCCACCGAGCTCGTGACCCAGGTGCGCAAGAGCGTGACCATCGACTGGACCGTCCGTGAAAGCGCCCGGGCCAAGATCAAAGTAATGGTGAAGCGCATCCTGAAACGGCACGGCTACCCGCCGGACTTGCAGGAGGAGGCGGTCAAGACCGTGCTCGCACAGGCGGAACTCCTCTGTGCTGACTGGGCGGCGTAAGCTCAGCCTACCCCCGCTGAGCCTGGGGCAAAAGAACGCCGCGCTTGAATGCTCAATATTCGTCTTTGAAAACTTTCTCGCAGTTTTGAAGCCATTTCCGTGGATCTCCACCGGAAATGTCCGAACCAAAATCCAACGACCCGCTGCACGGGATCACCCTCGAACGGATTCTCACCGAATTGGTGGCGGAGTTCGGTTGGGCAGAGCTGGGGCGGCGCGTGGCCGTCCGCTGTTTCCGGTTCGACCCGAGTATCAAGTCCAGCCTGACATTCCTCCGCCGGACCCCGTGGGCCCGGACGAAGGTGGAACAGATGTACGTGCGGTGGAAAACCGGCGTGTGACCCGCCGCCCTCTCCTCACCCGTCGATCACGATCGGATCCCCGGGCCCGCGGCGCGGGCCTGTTTCCCAGCGCGCAAACTCATGCTGCGTGCCGCAGTGGACGCAGGTCACCCGCGGCTGCACCGCCTGGCAGTGCGGGCAAATGGCGCGGGTGGAAAAAGCATCGAAACGGTTGCCGCAATTTCCACATTGCCAGATCGGGCCGCCAGGCGGGGCTTCATTGCAG
Organism: Opitutaceae bacterium; assembly: GCA_044344465.1. Lineage (GTDB taxonomy): Bacteria > Verrucomicrobiota > Verrucomicrobiia > Opitutales > Opitutaceae > ER46. The sequence goes on along the minus strand of JBIJCX010000067.1, from coordinate 8,286 downwards.
GAGGGGCAGCGGAAGCCGGGGTGCCGGGGCAGGCGGGCCAGCACCCGCAAGGCCTGCGATTCGCGGTAGCTGAGCAGGCACCGCTGGCCGAGAAACAGCGCCATGATGCCATACCAGATCGACTGCTGCCACACCGCCAAGGCGAGGATGCCCGCGACGCCGGCGAAGCCGATGATGGTCGCGATTTGCAGGCTCCGCCCGCGCCCGACGCCGAACCACAGCAGCGAACGCAGGATTTGTCCGCCATCGAGCGGGTAGATGGGCAGCAGGTTGAAAACGAGCAGCAGGCCGTTGATGAACGACACCGTGTACCAGAACCGTGCGAGATCCGGCACCTGCGTCGTCCAGCCGAGCTGCGCGCTCGCCCAGCCCAGACCGAAAAACACCGGCACCAGCACCACATTGACCAACGGTCCGGCGGCGATGCTCCACAGGGTCGCGCCCGGCCGCATCGGCGGGGCGACATAGGCCACGCCGCCCAGCGGCCAGAGCACGATTTCGTCGGCCTTGCCGCCCGTCTGCCGGCACGCGAACGAGTGGCCAAACTCGTGCAGCAGTACGATCAGGAACAGCGCGAGATACTCCATCACGTTCCAGATCGGCGACTCGTAGTTGCGGCGGCGCGTCGAGATCTCGAAAAACGCGACGACGAACCACGACCAGTGGACGTAAACCTGGATGCCGGCGAACCGGAAGAACCGAAACGAACCTGAGTGCGTGGGCAGCATGCGGGAGGAAAAGCGACGAGTGAGGCACGCCGCCCCGCGCCTGACGAGTGGCAAGTGACGCCTCTCCCGCATTGGTGAAGCCCTCGAACTGTGATACACTCCGGCATGAGCAAAGCGTTTGTCCGCGAATCGGATGTGCCCGAGCTCCCGGAGCTGCCACCGCAGGTCTCGCCCCTGCCACCGGGCGCAAAAAACTATCTCACGCCGGGCGGAGCCCAACGGCTGCAGGACGAAATCGCGCGGCTCGCCGACCACGAACGTCCGCCGCTCGCTGCGGCCCCGGTCGACGACATCGATGCGAAGACCCGGCTCCAGGTGCTGGATCAGCGGCTGCGTTACCTGCAGCACAGCCTCCGCACCGCGGAGATTGTGGTGCCGCCCGCGGACTCGCCGGAGGTCGTGCGCTTCGGCGCCACCGTCACGGTCCGCGAAAACGGCGGCGCGGATGCGCGCTACCGGATTGTCGGCGTCGATGAAACGGACCTCGATCGGAACTGGGTGAGCTGGCTTACGCCCATCGCCCGCGCGCTCATGCACGCGAAGGTCGGGCAGCGCGTGTCCCTCAAGGCACCCCGCGGCCAGAAGGAACTGGAAATCGTGGCGATCGCCTACGAACGGTGAACGTCGCGACGGTCTCACTTCTTCCCCGCCCCGGAAAATTTCCCGCCGCGAGCACGGCGGATGCCGTCGTGGTCGGAGGTCGTCGGCCGGCCGCCCGGCACCTCTCCGCCCGCGGAACTTGTCATCTCATGGATGACATCAAAACGCGCGGCACGCGCCCGGTCACGCCTGCGGCCGCGCGGCGATCCGCGTACGCAGCACGCCGATACGCTCGATCTCCAGTTCCACCACGTGGCCGGGCGTGAGCCAGCCGCCGGTGTTTTCCGGGCCGAGCTCGAGGATGCAGCCGGTGCCGACCGTGCCGGTGCCAATCAGATCGCCGGGAAAAAGATCCACGTCGCGCGATGCCTGCGCGATCAGCCGGGGAATCGAATGGTGCAGCGACGCCACGTTGCCGCGGGAGAGCTCGCGGCCGTTGAGCCGCGCCGTCATCTCCAGCGTGAGTTTCTCTCCGTCGATGCGATCGGCGACGGTAGCGCGGGTCACCATCCACGGTCCGACCGCGGTGGCGAAATCCTTCCCCTTCGCCGGCCCGAGGCCGACCTTCATTTCCCGCCGCTGCAGATCCCGTGCGCTGAGATCGTTCACGATCGTGAAGCCAAACACGTGCTCCCAGGCGCGCTCCGGCGCGATGTCGCGGCCGCCGTGTCCGATGATCACGCCGAGCTCGAGCTCATAGTCGAGTTCCGCGCAACCCGCTGGCGCGCAGACCGCGGCGTTGTGCCCGACGAGCGCGTTGTGATTGGCGAAATAAAACACCGGCAGCTCGTACCACTCGGCGGGCACGGCGAGCCCGCGGCGGGCGCGGGCCGTTCTTACGTGCTGCTCGAAACCGTAGAAATCGCGGAACGAATGCGGCCGCACCACCGGCGGCAAAAAGAAAAATTCGCTCTCGCGGTAGCGCGGCCCCTTCCACGCCGCCGCCCGCTCGCCGAGATGTCCGCCGTGGGCCATCAGCCACGGCAGCGCGCCCTTCATCCGCGGCGCTTCGCGGCCGATCAACCCCGCGAGCTCGATCCAGGTCCCATCCGGCGCCGCGGCAACGGGCACGCTTTCGAGGCTGGCGCGGGGCAGGATGGTGGCGAGTCGCATGGTCGTCGCGCCCCGAGCAAAACCGGCGCGACCCCACGGGTCGAATCTTTCCCGGAGTTTTTCCCGGCGTGAAATATCCGCGCTAACTGCCGGACTTTTTCTTGCCGGGCGGGCTCAGCCCCGGCGGCAAACGGATCGCGGGCGCGTCCGGGTCGATGACCGGGAGGGCCGCATCCTCCGGCATCGCCGGTTCTGCCGGCACGGCGCCTTCGGGCGTCGACGCGCGATCGGTGGGCTCCGCCCCGTCCGCCGGCGCCGCCATCGCCGGATCGGGCGCGGGGACCTCGGCGACGGCTTCGACGTCGGCCTGCTGCTGCACTTCCTTGGCCACGGCCATGATGTAGTCGCGCGCCTGCTTCATCCGCCGCCGGATCTCGGCCGCCGTGCCCGGCGCGCCGAAAATCAGATACGGGGACTCCGCGTAACGTTCGAGGCTGTCTCCGGTCAGGGTGCGACTCACCGAGCGAAGCCCGAGGACCGGCGGTTCCATCCGCCACGGCCACGTGAACCGCTTGGCCTGGAACGGAACCCGCACGATGAGGGTTTCCCCGGCGCGATGGGAAACTTGAACCAGCAACGGCAGTGGCGGCGGCTGCGGCCCTTGTCCGGGCTTGAACAGGTTGAATTTCAGATCGCGCTCGCGCGCCATCTGCAGGCTTTCCTGCAACTGCCGGTAGGCAGCAGTGCCGTTCGTCACGGCCGGCACATACAGCGGCTTGCGCAAAACCAGGGTGACCAGGGCCACGTAGCGGATGCGGCGGGAGCTCACGCGGTCGGTTTCCACCACGGTGACATCACCGGCCTGCAGCGGCTGCTCCACGCTCGAATAAAGCCGGACGACCTCGGCCGGGAGATCGCGCACGTGCCGGGCGAGGGCGGTTTCAGTCGGCGTCCGGTAGACGATCTCCGTCACGGAGTAATGCAGCGCCAGCATGCCCGCGACCACGATCACCGCGGCTCGTGCCACCCGCAGACGCGCGCGCCGGCGCAGCTCGCGCGCCACGGCCTCCTTCTGCATCGCGGTGATGAACGGCGCTGCAGTCAGCCCGGGTGTGACTGCGGTCACCGCCGCGACCGCGTCCGCGAGCTCCGCCGACAAAATGGCGGCCTTCTTTTCCTCCCGGAGTGCCGCGGGTTTTTTTGGTTCGACCGGTTTCGGGGGGGCGCGCCGCACGAAGTCAGCCACCGGCGGACGCGCCACGCCGCGTTCGCGGTAATATTTGGCCCAAGGATGCTTTTTGTCGGGCGGGTCGCTCAAGGCAGCTTATCAGCACGTGCAACACCCCCGGCACTTCAACAAAAAACATCCGGAGCCCGGCCGGGTGCCCGCGCGAAAATCCGGCGGATTGCTCCGGTCGAGCTTGCGCGGGTCGGCGGGCTCTGACTTCGTCGGTCCGCTTCTCGATGCGCCCGTTCTCCCGTTTCATCCCTGCGCCGCTCGCCCTCAGTGGGCGGGCTGACGGCCGGACCGCGGCCGGCCGGATCCAGAAATCGTAGCTCTTTCCCCGGAATCTCACTTCCCCGCCGCGACCCAACTCCACCTCCAACGCCCCAAATATCCGATCCCCTTATGCAGCCAACCACCGCGCAACCTCCCAACAAGCGTCTCTACGCCGTTCTGATCGCCGCCGCCCTCGGCTGGATGTTCGATGGCCTCGAAATGGGCCTGTTTCCGCTCATCGCGCGCCCCGCCCTGCAATTCATGCAGGCTTCCCAGGGCGTCGCGATCACGGACTCGTTTGTCGGACAATGGATGGGCTACGTGACCGCCGCGTTCCTCCTCGGCGCGGCCGCGGGCGGCGTCATCTTTGGCTGGCTGGGCGATCGCATCGGGCGCGTCCGCGCGATGGCGTTGAGCGTGCTGTTCTACTCGCTGTTCACCGGTCTGGTCTATTTCGCCACGGAACCGTGGCACCTGCTGGTGACGCGCTTTGTCGCCGCGCTCGGCATGGGCGGCGAATGGTCGCTGGGGGTTGCGCTCGTGATGGAGGCGTGGCCGGAAAAACACCGGCCGCTGATGGCGGGCGTGATCGGCGCCGCGGCCAACGTCGGTTATCTGATGATCGCCGTGGTCGGCATGGTGTTCACGGTGACAACCGATTCCTGGCGCTGGGTCGCCCTCGTGGGCGCCGCGCCCGCCGTGCTGACGATTGCCATCCTCTATTTCGTACCGGAGTCCGAGCGCTGGAAGGAAGCCCAGAAGACCTCCAACGCCCAACCGCTGCGCGAAGTGCTGCGGCCGCCGCTGCTCAAGGCGACGGCGCTCGCGACGCTCTTCGCCTCGGTCGCGTTGATCGGGACCTGGGGCTCCGTGCAATGGCTGCCGTTGTGGGCCGACCAGATGGCGCAGGTGCAATCGGTCGCGGCCGCGCGGGCCGAGTTGAAGGCCCCCGTCGCCCCGGCCGGATCGGCTTCCGAAACCGCGGTCCTGGCCCGGGCCAAGGATCTCAAGGACAACTACGCGAAGGCGCACACGCTCGGCGCCTCCGCCTTGGGCGCGATCTTCGGCTGTCTCTTCGGCGCCTGGATGGGCGGACGCTTCGGCCGGCGACCGGCCTACTTCCTGCTCTGTCTCGCGTCGCTCCTGAGTTGCGCTTGGCTCTTCCGCGGCATCAGCACTTATGATACGCCGTTCCTTCTCCTGACCTTCGTGGTGGGCGGGGCCTCGGCCGCGTTCTACGGGTGGCTGCCGCTTTACCTGCCCGAACTGTTTCCGACCCGCGTCCGCGCCACGGGCCAGGGACTGTCGTTCAACGCCGGCCGGATCCTGGCCGCGGTGGGCGCCGTGCAGATGGGCAGCCTGATGGGCTTCTTCAAGGGCAGTTATGCGCAGGCCGGCGCCGTCATCACGCTCGTCTACCTGATTGGCATGTTCGTGATCTGGCTCGCGCCCGAAACCAAGGGCAGGCCGCTGCCGGAGTAAGCGCGCGGGGCGCGGTGCCGCGGTTCGACCGCGGTCCGGCCGTCGAAAACGGCGGACCGCGCTCAGTAGGCGCCGCGGATGTGCGCCGCGACGTCGCGCACGTAGTAGTTTTCCAGATGCAGGTGCAGCGCGAGGCCGAGCCGCTCGAGCACTGACGCCCGCGCGTTGGCGCGCGCCTGCTCCGGATTTTTCGCACCCGGGATGATCACGCTCACCGCGTCGAAATCCAGGCACCAGCGCAGGGCCAGGTCGCTCATCGTGAGGCCGGCGGGCACGTAGGGCGTCAGTCCGTCGGCAAGTTCCACGCCCTTTTCGAAGGGCAGCCCGGCAAAGGTCTCGCCCACGTTGAACGCCTGGCCGTCGCGATTGAAATTCCGGTGATCGGACGCGGGAAACGTCGTCGCCTTCGTCATCCGCCCGCTGAGCAGTCCACTCGCGAGCGGCAGCCGCACGAGCAGCGCCACCTGGCGTTTCTTTGCCTCGGCAAAGAGCGTGTCGACCGGTTTCTGCCGAAACAGATTGAAGATGATCTGGAGCGCCGCGACGCCCTCCTGCCGGACGCAGAGGTCCGCCTGATCCATCGACTCCACACTCACGCCGAAGTCGCGGATCTTGCCCTCGCGTTTCAGTTCGCGCAGGTGTTCGAACACTTCGCCCTGCGCCAAAATCTCGGACGGGATGCAGTGCAACTGCGTCAGATCGAGCGCCTCGACCCCCAGCCGCCGCAGCGAGGCCTCCGTGTGGCCGCGAATGCCTGCCCGGGAGAAATTCTCCGGCCAGCCCGGCGGACTGAACCGGCCCAGCTTCGTCGCCACGAATACCGGCGCGCGCGTCTCTTTCAGAAACCGGCCGATCAGCGTTTCCGAACGGCCCAGGCCGTAAACGTCCGCCGTGTCGAACAACGTCGTGCCCGCCTCGTACGCCGTCCGCAGCGTGGCCAGCGCGGTCTCCTCGGTGACATCCCCCCAGCCGGCGCCGAGCTGCCACGTACCGAGGCCGACTTCGCTCACTGCCCGGCCCGTCCGGCCAAAGATACGCGTATTCATAAACGGCCAACTTGCCGTACGCACTCGGGCGATGCAAGTCGCGTCCGTCCGGGAGCCACCAGATTTGAAGATTCTGCCGATGTCGGCGGAATCTAGCCGGCAGCCCGCGCGGCCGCGACATTTAGTCGCCGCGAAATGCTCCCCATCCGCCGGGTGCGGCCCGGTACCGCCGCAAAAAAGCGCCCAGCTCCGGGCAATCCTTGCGTAGTCTTAACTGGCCTACCGGTGTTAGCATGCCGCCGGGAAAGTATTTCGACCGCCCGTCGCTTTCCCGCCGACCCGTTCCCGCTTGCACCTTCCCTGTCATGAATAGCAACCCAATCCATCCGTCTCAAAGTTCCGCCGCGATTACATCGCCGCTGCTGCCCGGTGCTTCAAACCCCGTTCAGGCCCCTGCCGATGGCGCGCCCGTCGGAGGCACGTCGAACCCCGCGTCGGCCGGAATCGGCGGGGGCATCACGCGCCGCCGGTTCGTCTGGAATTCCGCCGGCGCCCTGGTCGCGCTCGCCGCGCTGCCCAAGAGCCCGAGCCGCGCCGCCGCCGCCAGCAACAAGGTTGTCATTGCGGTGATGGGGCTGGGCGGCCGCGGCACTTTTCTCGCCACGTCATTTGCCAGCCGCGACGATGTTGAAATCGCCTACCTGTGCGATCCCGACACGCGGCGGTTCGCGCGCGCCCGCGCCGCCGTTGAGGACGCGCAGGGCAAGCAGCCCAAGATGGTGCAGGATTTCCGGCGCATGCTCGAAGACAAACGGGTCGACGCCGTCATCAACGCCACCCCCGATCACTGGCACGTGCCCGGCGGCATCATGGCCTGCCAGGCCGGCAAGGACGTCTACATCGAAAAGCCCATGTCCCATAACCTCTGGGAGGGACGCAAGATGATCGAGGCCGCGCAGAAGTACAAGCGGGTCGTACAGGTCGGCATGCAGAGCCGCAGCGCCCAATACCTGCAGGATGCCGTCAACCATATCCGCTCCGGGAAACTCGGCGAAGTCCAACTCGTGCGCGTCTTCAACATGATGCAGCACTTCCCCGCCAAGAAGAGCACGGGTGCGCCCCCGCCCATTCCGGATGGATTCGACTACGAAATCTGGTGCGGCCCGGCGCCCAAACTACCCTACGATCCGGGCCACCGCTGGCTCGACAAGTGGGAATACAGTTGCGGGGCCATCGCCGGTGACGCCGTGCACCAGCTGGATCTCGCCCGGTATTTGATCGGCGACAAACCGTACCCGGACACCGTCGTGAATACCGGCGGCATCAACGTGCTGACCGATGGCCGCGAAATCCCCGACACCCAGCTCGTCGCCTACGAGTATGGCAAGTTGACGCTGCTGTTCGAATCCGCGCTGTGGACCCCCTACATGACGAAGACCGCGACCGCGCGCCGCGACAAGGGCGACATCCCCAACTGGCCGCTCAACGCCACGCGCATCGAGGTGCTCGGAACGAAGGGCATGATGTTCTATGGCCGGCACGGTGACGGCTGGCAGGTCTGCAATGAAAAGGGCGTGATGGCGCCGGCGGTCCCCGGCCGCCAGGCCGACCGCGAGCACCAGACCAACTTCCTCGACTGTGTGCGCACGCGCAAACAACCGATGGCCAACGCCGAACAGGGACACTACTCGGCCATCCTCTGTCACATGGCCAACATCTCCTATCGGGTCGGCAACAAGAAGCTCTCGTTCGATCCCAAGACCGAGACCTTCAAGGATGCGCCCGAGGCCAACAAGTTCCTGAAACGCACCTATCGCGCGCCATGGGGCCTGTCGGACACCGTCTGACCGGTCCCGGCCGACCCCGGCAATCGAACGCGAAGCTCCCCATGGCCGCCGAACAAACTTGGTGGACCGTGCGCTCCGCGCGCGGTTGC
>JBIJCX010000321.1:0-9883 GCA_044344465.1 Opitutaceae bacterium | reverse complement strand
CCCCGGCGGAGCTCGGCCCTCCGTGATCCGTAAAGAATTATGGTTTTGGAAACTGCCGGATGGGACTGAAGCGCTTGTAGGTTTCCCAGATCTCGCCGCCGTCGAGCACGCGGGCGTCGCCGGTTTTCCGCAGGTAATCCTCCAATTGCTTCGCCAGCTTGGCCCGGACGGTGGCGAACTCCGTCCGTCCGGCGAGGTTGTTCAGGCACCCGGGATCCTTGACGATATCGAACAACTCGTCGGCCGGCCTTTTCGCGACCGCGAGCTGAAGGTAGCGGCCGATCGCCGGGTCGCCGGCCTGGGCGATGAGAAAGCTCAACGTCGCGCCCCCGTCGATGTCCTTGTAGCCGCTGTGCGGGCCCTCCGGCTGGCCGTCTTTGCCCAGGACCACCGGATCGCCGGCGGGCCAGCGGTCGGGCCGGAAATTGCGGACGTAGAGAAACTCCGGCGTCCGCAGCGCCCGCTGGGGATACGTCCAGTTGTCGTAGCGCGCGGAGGAATGCCGCTCGCGGGCCGCATAGACGGCGGTGCGGGTGGGGTCGACGCGGCCCTGCTGTTTCGACGTGAGGATGTTCATGATGCTGCGTCCGGAAAGCGGATACTCCTTGCCGGGATGGCGGACGCCGGCCGCCTCGAGAATCGTGGCCGTGAGATCGACGAAGCCGACGAGGTCATCCACCACCCGGCCGCCCGGGGCTTTCGCGCCCCAGCGGATCGCGAGCGGTTCGTGGAAGCCGTACTCGTAGAGGTTGGCCTTGGCCCGCGGGAAGGGCATGCCGTTGTCGCTGGTGACGATGACGATCGTGTTGTACAGTTCGCCGGCCGCCTCCAGGTGCTTGAGCATGCGCCCGAGATGGGTGTCGAACCACTCGATCTCGAGGCAGTAATCGAGGATGTCGCTGCGCACTTCAGGGGTGTCGGGCAGGAAGGGTGGCGGCGGGGCGTCCGCTAGTTTTTTGCCGGCCTTCAGCCCGGAGCCCTTGGCAAACGCCCGATGGGGCTCATTGCCGCCACACCAGAAATAGAACGGCTGGTCCTTCGGTCGGGCCGCGAGAAAGTCGGCGAAGTTGCCCGCGTAGTCGTTGGCGCCGATGCCCGATGCCGGCGGCTCGTTCTTCCGCCGGGTGTAGGCCGGACCGGCGGGATTGCGCGGCCGGCCGTCACCCTCGAAATCGCCCGGGCCCCAGCCTTTGCCGGTGAGGCCGATGAAGTAGCCTGATTGCTCGAGGAGATCGGGGAACACGACGTACTTCGCGGGGAAGGAACTGGCGTGCGTGCCGGCCTGCTCGATCTGCCAGGTGTGCCGGCCGGTGAGGAAGGCGGCGCGCGTCGGGCTGCACCCGGGCGAGGGTGCGAACGCGTGGCGAAAGTACACCCCTTCGCGCGCGACCCGGTCGAAGGCCGGCGTGTTCACCGCCTTGTAGCCGGCGAATGAAGTGAACGCGTGCGACTGGTCGTCCGAGATAACGATCAGGATGTTGGGCCGCGCGGACTTTGGCGCGCTCGCGGCCCGCAGGCCGGCGAGCGGGAACAGCAGCAGGGCGGTCCAGAGCAGGATCCCTGCAATCGGGGTCCACGTTGAGAGAAGACCAGCGAGGACGCTACGGTGGGTAGCGACCTCCGGCCGCCGTCTGGCCGCGTACGCCGAAGAAACGCGCCCGGAGGTCGCGCTCCAACTCGAACCAACTTCTGGGAAACAGTTCCGTTGTAGCCCGCTGCGTGAGCAGCGGGATGGCGGGGAGTCCCTGCGCTCACGCGCAGGGCTACGAATGTCGACCGTTCTTCCCGTCCAGTGCAAAAACCGTTTTGCGGCTGGGGCTGAATTCGTTCGGAATAGCGGTGGCGGTTTTTTCATGATCGGTTTTTCTTTGGATTCTTTCCCTTGCCCGTTTTGCCCAACGGTTCACCCGTCTCGCGATCGAACGTGTCCGGCGGGCGCGGTGACGGCACGAAATCCTGGGTCTCGGCCTGCCAGCGGTCCAGCTCGGCGCGGAGTTGGGCGAGCACCTCGGCGTGCCGCGGATCGCCGGCGAGGTTCTTCAGCTCCTGCGGATCGGTGACAACATCATAGAGTTCCTCGGCCGGGCGCGGCTTTACGAAGGCGGTCGCTTGGATCGGCGTCAGCCGGCCGGCATCGCGGAGCCGGCGCATTTCCTGAAAGGTCGCGCCCTTGACCGCATCGGCGGGCGGAGTGGCGGGCAGGTCGGGCCACAGGTTGCGGATGTATTTGAACTGCGTGGTGCGCACGGCCCGCTCACAGGCGCTGTAGTCATGCCAGTTGTGTTCGGCAAAAATGTGGTCGCGAATCTTGGCGGCCGGATCCGAGAGCAGGCGCGCGAAGGAGCGGCCCTGGAAATTCGGCCCGGCGGTCAGGCCAGCCAGTTCGAGCAGGGTGGGGGCGAGGTCGACGGAACTCGTGAGGCGGTCGCACGTGCGGCCGGGCTGGACCCGCCCGGGCCAGCGCACCAGGAGCGGCGACTGGATGCCGCTGTCGTAAACGCTGGTCTTGCAGCGCGGGAAGGGCCGGCCGTTGTCGGTGATGAAGAAGATGGCCGTCTGCTCGAGCACGCCCTGCCGCTCCAGCTCGGCCAGTACTTTGCCCACATAACTGTCGAGCCGCCCGATCTCATCATAATACATCGCGAGATCCTTCCGCGTGGGCGGAACGTCGGGCAGGTACGGCGGCACCTCCGCCGCCTCCGGCCGGTGCGGCACGGCGAGCGTATCCGGTCGATACGGACGGTGGGGGTCGGACGAGGCGAGCCAGCAAAAGAACGGCTTGTCCCTGGGCCGTTCGCGCAGCGTGGGCACCCACTGGGTGCAGCCGCTGCCGTCGGGTTTGGCGTCGTCAACCACCTTGTCGCCCTCATGCACGGCATCGAAACGGTCCTTGATGTTCGGGCCGAGATGCCACTTGCCCGCCGCCGCGGTCCAGTAGCCGGCGGCCTTGAGTTGCTCGACGAAGGTGATCTGCTCCGCCGGCAAGGGCATATGCAGCCGCTCGGCGCCGGTGCTGTGCGGGTAACGGCCGGTGATGATGCTGGAGCGGCTCGGGCTGCAGGAGCTGCAGGTGTTGAACGCGCGGGTGAAGCGCATCCCGTCGCGCGCCATGCGATCGAGATTCGGTGTGCGCACGCCCTTGTGGCCATAAGGACCGGAGTCCTCGGCCCCCAAGTCGTCGGCGATGATGAGGACGATGTTGGGGCGCGCGGCCGCGGGTGCTGCAGTCGCAGCCGTGGTGAGGGCGGCCGGAACCAGGGCGGCGATGAGCAGCAGGAAACCACGTGCGAGGTTGGGCCGGCGCAGTGGGCTGCACTCCGTGTTCATCCGGTTCCTGCTGTGGTTCAATTTCATGGGTTCGGCTGAAAATAGTATCGAGCGGCGCAGAAACTGGAAGCGCGGTCTGGATTCTTCGCTCGCGCTGATATCGATCCGGATCGTGCTTGTTTGCGACGATTTCAAATCTTTCTCCTTCCTCTTTCTCCTTCTCTTTCGTCAGGGGCTCGGCGATTTTCCGGAAGAGAAAGATTAAGAGAAAGAGGAAAGAGAAAGATGCGACCGGGACCGCCCACGGTTGCGGCTGCCGCGGTGCGAAATATCCGGGCTATCCGTGTAATCCTCATTCAAGATGGTCTGAAGCTCGGCCTCGCTCAAACACCCATTCGCCACCTTCCCTCACTCGATGTCAGACCCGGATCCCAGTCCCCAGGCGAGCGCGCCGGTCCCCCACCGCCGGCGCCCGCGCTATGCGGGCAAGAATCCCCGTCGCTTCGAGGACAAATACAAGGAGCTGAATCCGGAGCGTTACGCCGCGGACGTGGCCAGGGTGATCGCCGCGGGCAAGACCCCGGCCGGCAGCCACCGGCCCATCCTGGTGGCCGAGATTCTCGAGGTGCTGGCGCTCCAGCCCGGCGAACTTGTCGTGGACTGCACGCTCGGTTTCGGCGGCCACGCCCGGGAACTGCTCGCCGCCATCGCTCCGGGTGGCCGGCTGATCGGTCTGGATGTCGATCCGATCGAACAACCCAAGACCACCGCCCGCCTGCGCGCCGCCGGATGGGGCGAGGATGTCTTCACCGCCGTCCGCTCGAACTTCGCCGGACTGGCCAGGGTGCTCGCGGAACTCGGGCTTGCCGGCGCCGATGCGGTGCTCGCCGACCTCGGCGTTTCCTCGATGCAGCTCGACGACCCGGCGCGCGGTTTCACGTTCAAGGCCGACAGCCCGCTCGACCTGCGCCTGAATCCCTCGCGGCCGCCGTCTGCGGCCGCCTGGCTTGCGCGGGTGTCCGCCGCCGATCTGGCATCGGCGCTCACCGAAAATTCCGACGAGCCTCACGCCGAGTTGCTGGCGCGCGAGCTCGCCGCCCGCCGGGGCCAGACACCGTTCACGCGCACGCTGCAGCTCGCCGGGGCGATCCGGGACATCCTCCGCCACCACCGGCCCCACCTCGATGCGGAGAGCCACGACGATTGCGTGCGGCGCGTGTTTCAGGCGATCCGCATCGCGGTAAACGACGAGTTCAGCGCGCTCGACCAGTTCCTGCGGCAACTGCCCTCCTGCCTGAAACCGGGCGGACGCGTGGCGATGCTCACGTTTCACTCCGGTGAGGACCGCCGCGTAAAACATGCCTTCCGCGACGGCGTGCGGATGGGAGTCTATGCCGCGGTCAACGACGAGGTCGTGCGGGCCGGGCCGGAGGAGCGGCGGGCCAATCCGCGCAGTTCCTCCGCCAAGCTCCGCTGGGCCGTGCGGGCCTGATCCGGTCGCCGCCGCTCACACGCCCCAGCCAGGGCGATACTCGTAGCCGGGACCGATGAAGCGGTTGGCAAATTCGTGATTCGTGACGCGGGCGGCTGCGGCATCCCAGACGAGCCGCGTTTGCGCGCGAATCGCCGCCACCCCGAGCAGTCCGATCTCGGCGAGCGGCGCGGCGTAGTCGAAGTTCGAGCCACAGCGTCCGCCCTGCCGGATCGCGTTGACCCACTCGACATGCGGTCCGCCCGCGACGCGTGGAATCGTCTTCGCGGGCAGCGCGCCCTGCCGTTCCTGCATGAGCGCCTCGGGCAGGAGCCGGGCGGTCGAACTGTGCGAACCGACCCACATGATGCCCTTGTCGCCATAAAAAATGCTGCCGCCGCCGACATTGAACTTGAAGCCCTCGACCGGCTGGGGCGGCTGGAGCCCGCCCTCGAACCACTTCAGCGTCACCGGTGGCCGCTGGCCGCGGGCGGGAAATTCGTAGGTGAGAGTGGTGAACGCGGGAAACGTGTCCTGCTTCGGCTCGCTCGTCGCGGCCTCGACAGAGGAAGGCGCATCGAGATCCAGGGCGAAGTTCGCCGCGTCGAACTGGTGGCACGCCCAGTCGCCCAGCCGGCCGGTGCCGTAGTCGACAAATCCGCGCCACGACCCGTGACTGCAGATGCGGCGATAGGGCCGCACCGGTGCGACGCCCAGCCAGAGATCGTAGTTGAGCGTTGGCGGCGGCACCTCGGCGGGGGCCCCGGCGACGGTTGCGAGATTGAGCGAATACGACGCGCTGGGGGTGTTGTTCCACGCGTGGACGGTGTGGACCCGGCCGATCAACCCGGCCTGCACCCACTCGCGGGCGAGGCGGATGCCTTCGGCGGCGCGACCCTGGTTTCCCATCTGGGTGACGACGCCCGCCTTTTTCGCCGCGGCGTGCAACGCACGCACTTCCCGGATACAGCGGCAGAGCGGCTTCTCGACGTAGAGGTGCTTGCCGTGGCGCAATGCGGCCAGCGCAATCGGATAATGCATGTGGTCGGGCACGCTGACGACCACGGCGTCGATCTGATCGGACATCTGTTCGAACAGGATCCGATAATCGGAAAACCACTTCGCGGCCGGGAAACGCGCGAGGGCGCCGCCGAGCTTCGTGTTCCGCGCGACGAGCTCGCGGCCGCGGGCGAAATCAACATCGCAGAAGGCCACAATCTGCTCGTGCTGCAGGGCGGCGAGCGCCGCCGTGCCGCGGCCGCCCACGCCGATCAGCGCGAGTTGCAGACGTCCGTTGGGCGATGACGGTGCGGCGCCGCGCAGGGCGGATCGCGCGAGCAACAGCGATCCCGCGGTGAGCGCCGCCGTTTGCAGGAATTGTCGGCGCGGGATGGAGTGCGATCGGTGGGAGATTTTCATGGAGACGATTTGCGTCGGAGCGAGACCGAGAGGCCGAGGAGCGAGGCGAGGCCCGCCCGGGCAGGCCCCGATGCCGGAGAGGATGAGCGGTCGGGCCGCCGGGCACGAGATCGTTTGCCGGCCGGCCGGGTTTTCGCCGCTTGTGCCCTTCGGGGTGTCCCGTCATTCTTACCCTGCGCGCCGCCGCGCGTTTCCCTATGCAAACTGCCTCAACCGCCCGCCGATTATTGGCCGGGCGCCAGTTCGCCGTGTTGCTCGCCCTCGTCGGTTCGCTCCCGGCCCAATCCGTCCCGACGCCGGCCAACGCTCCGGCCGCTCCCGCCACCAAGGACGATGAAATTGTCGAGCTGTCTCCGTTCGTGATCGCGAGCACCGCGGAGACCGGCTGGATCGCCACTGAGACCCTCGCCGGCAGCCGGCTGCGCACGGACTTCAAGGATGTCCCCAATCAGATCGAGGCGCTGACAAAGGAGTTCATGCAGGACCTTGGCCTCGCGAACCTCGACCAGGCGCTGATCTACACCGCCAACGTCGAGAACGCCTCCGACTTCATGCCGGTCTCCGCCAACGGCAACTATGTGTCCGATCCCGGCCTCGGTGGACGCGTGCGCGGCATCGGCTCGGGCACGCTCACGCGGAATTTTTTCAAGGTCCAGAACCCCACCGATAATTTCAACCTCGACCGCGCCACGATCGCCAGCGGGCCCAACGCCATTCTCTTCGGCCTCGGCAGCCCCGCCGGCATCCTCGACGCCACCCCGGCCCGCGCGCTCATGCGCAATCGCTACGGCTTCGAGCTGCAATACGACTCGGAAAGCTCCAAGCGCGCCTCGTTCGACGCCAATGTCGTCGTCGTACCGCAGACCTTCGCGATTCGCCTCATGGGCCTTTCCAAGCGCGAGTTCACCGAAAAGATGCCCAACCTGGATCGCGACGAGCGCCTCTACGGCGCGATTACCTTCAAGCCCTTCAAGGGCACGACGATCGTTCTCCAGGGCGAGAAGGACTCGCACCACTGGAACCGTGCGGGTCGCATCGCGCCGACCGACATGTTTAGCCCCTGGCTCATCGCCGACAAGGTCGCGGGCAGCGGCTACACCACGCCAAAGCCAATCTACGACAACACGACCTTCACCGGCATCGGCGCCAACCGCATCTTCACCCAGGCCGGCGCCGCCCCCGTCGTTATCCAGGGCGGCTCCGTGGTCACGCGCAGTTGGAATCAGTCTGTCACCGTCCGCAGCCCGGGTTCGCTGCCGGGCGTGGATCAGACCTTCGACGCGGGCAGCGGCTTCACGGTCCTCGATCCGAAACTGTTTCCCTTCGATGTGAACATCGTCGGCACCGGACGCACCAGCGTACTCGGCGGCACCACCAAGACCATCATCCTCGAACAACGGCTCCTCGATCACCTCTTCCTCGAGCTCGCCTACAATCGCGAGGACGCCCTCAACCATAAGATCAGCGGTGGCAGCACCTCCGGCAGCAGTGAGTTCCGGCTCGATGTGGACGCCAACCGCTATGTCCCCGGCACGACGACGCCGAACCCGAACGTGGGCCAGCTCTACTATCAGGGCACGGCGAGCAACACCCTCGAGTTTCACGATCGCGACGACTGGCGCGCCACTGTCTCCTACGAACTCAACCTGGCGAAGTCGCTCGAGCGCCGCGGTGGTTGGACCAAGTGGCTCGGTCGTCACCGCCTGTCGGGCCTCTACACCGGCACCAAGTCCAGTTTCCTCGGGCAGCAGCAATTCGAGCGCCGCATCCTGGACGATCCGTCCATTCCCGGGGTCACGTTGCGGGCGAAGACCGTCTCGGGCTGGGCCAACGACGCCTCGCGCGTGCCGCAGTTCCGCCACTACTTCGCCAACCCGTACGAGCCGACCACCGCCGCCGGCTCGATGACCGGCGACATGGCGCTCACCGACGCCAACGGCCGCCCCTACACGCTCTACGTCTTCGACACGCCGCTCCGGGCCGCCGACGGCAAGCGTCTCGCCGCCGGCCAGGTTGCCTCCGGCAGCCTGAACAAGGTCAGCGCGACGATCTTTGCCTGGCAGGGCTTCTTCCTTCCCGATCGCGAGCGCCGCGACCGCCTCGTGCTCACCTACGGCTACCGCAAGGACTCCGCCCAGTCCGCCACGCTCGACGCCGCCTCCACGACGCAGGATTTCTCGGGGCTCTTCCCCGTGCTCTGGGATGCCAACTACGCCGCCTACGGCCCCACCCAATCGGGCATCAACCGCAGCATCGGCATCGTCGCCCGCCCGTTCAAGTGGTTCACCGCCTTCTACAACAAGTCCACGACCTTCGATCTCAACATCGGCCGTTACGATCCCTTCGGCAACGACATCCCCGGCGCCGGCGGCGACGGCCGCGACTACGGCATCCGCTTCGATCTTTGGGGCGACAAACTCACCCTGCGCCTGAACAAGTACGACAACGCCCTCGGCCCGCAGCGCGCCTCCAATCAGATCAATCAGTTCCGCGACATCTTCTTCAACATCGAGCAGCGCGTCCTCGCCCTCGATCCCTCGACCTCGACGATCAACACCAAGGATGGCAACGGCCGGGGCTACCGCGTCGCGGGGCGGCCCAACTATTACATCATGTCGGATTTTCGCTCCGAGGGCTACGAGGCCGAGTTGAACCTGACGCCGATGAGCAACTGGAACATCCGCGTCAACGGCGCCCAGTCCGAAGCCGTCGAAGCCAACATCGGCGGTCCGTGGTTTGCGTGGCACGCCGCGCGGTTGCCCACGTGGAAGGCCGTCGTCGCGAAGAACGGCGAGGTCGATGCCGCGGGTCGACCGCTCACCTGGAGCACGTCCCCGTACAATGCCAGTCAGCCCACCGGCCAGACCCTCGAGCAGTATTACAACAGCAACCTCGTCGGGCAGGCCCTCGCCTTCATGACCGCCGCCGACGGACGCGCCACGCCGACCGCCCGCGGCGCCCGCGCCAATCTCATCACCAACTACCGCTTCAGCGAAGGCCGGCTCAAGGGGTTCAATCTCGGCGGCGCCTTCCGCTGGCGTTCCGCCCCGACCATTGGCTATGGCGTCAAGACGTCCGCCAGCGGCAGCACCGTGCTCGATCTCGACAAGGTCTACGAGGGCAAGGCGGAAAACTACGTCGACTTCATGGCCGGCTATCGCGACCGGATGAAGGCCTTCGGCGGCTTCAATTGCCGCGTCCAACTCAACGTCCGCAACCTGCTCAACGAAAACGATCCGGTGCCGGTCGGCGCCCTCACCACCGGCGCCATCTCGCGGCTCGCCACCGTCGACCGGCGCTTGATCGTGATGACCTTCGCGGTCGACTTCTGAGCCCTTGCGGTCGATCGACCGCGCTTGCGCCTCGAAATTTAGGCGGTGCCGTGAGCGCCGGCGCGAAGGTCTGGCGCATCTCACTTTCTGGACAATTGTCATTCTCACACGTGTTCGCCCGGTTCGTAGTTCCGGCTTCAGCCGGTCTCGGCGGGTGCTCGTGCCGCCTTAAGGCGGAACTACGAACAAGGTCGTCCAGAAACTGGGATGCGCCGACCCGAAGGTCGCCGCCCGCCATTCGTCCTTTGACCTCGGCCTCAATCGCGATTACTTGGTTTCCCTCCACTCACTTGAGAGTGCCGAGTTCTTGAGTGGCCGTCAGGATTGATCTCGCGCGGAAGCGCGGAGCAATTCGGTTTGGCGGTCGGCGATCTTGACGGAGAGATCGACGCAG
>JBIJCX010000320.1:0-9932 GCA_044344465.1 Opitutaceae bacterium | reverse complement strand
CGCCTCGCGTATAATCCGCACGCCGATGCGGCGGCGATCATGGAGAACTACTGGCTGAAGTTTTACGGGCCCAAGGCGGCTCCGCTCATGCAGGCGTATTGGATGGGCATCGACGCGGCCCAGCAGCAGCTCAAGACACACGCGGGCAGTTTCTTTGGTCTGGCGCAGATCTACACGCCCGGGTTTCTGGCGCACTGCGCGGACCTGCTGTCGCAGGCGGCGAATGCCGTGAAGGGCAGTGCGGTTTATGAGCAGCGGGTCGCGCTGCATCAGGAAGGCCTGCGCAGTGCCCGCTCCTACCGCACGATCTGCGAGGAGATGAACCGCGGTGATTTTGCCGCCGCCCGGCGCGAGTATGACGCCACCCTCGAGCGCTTGAAGCCGCTCGCGGCGAAGGACCTTGCCAATCGTGAATATGGCACGGCGTATTTGGAGCGCTTTCTGAGCCCCTTCGTGCGCGCGGGTGCCGCCATCACCGCCGCACCGAATCGCCTGCTGCAGGTGCTGCCCGACCGCTGGCGCTTCAGCTTTGATGAGCCTGATACGGGCAATGACCAGGGATTTCATCGCGTCGACTTCAAGGACGAGGCCTGGCCAGAGGTCGCCACCTATAGCACGCCGCTCGACGTCCAGGGCTTCGACAGGAACACCGTGTTCTGGTATCGCACGACCATCGACGTGCCTGAGAAGCATAAGAAACTCGCCCTTTTCTTCACCGAGGTGGACGGCAAGAGCGAGGTCTACGTGAACGGCGAAAAGGTGGCCGTGCCCGAGAAGTTCCAGCACCCCAAAAAGCCGGTCGCCGCCGGAATGAAAGCTCCGCGTGACAACATGGCTAAACCGCGCACGCCTTTTGAACTCGACGTGACCACCGCCTTGCAGCCGGGCAAGAACACGATCGCGGTCCGCGTCGACCACACTCAAATTACCGAACTCTCGCTCGGCGGCATCGTGCGTCCAGTGCTGCTGGTGGAAAAGGCGGACTGACCGCGAACGTCTTCTCATTTCCTCTCCCATGAAATCCCTCGCCTTCATCTTCTTCACGCTCTGTGGCCTGTCGTTGCTCGCACAAGAGCAGATCGACAAGGCGGATGTTCGCGGCCAGGGCCCAGCCCCTGTGGACGCGCTGACTTTTCGAGTCCGCGTGACCAAGGCGCTGCCGGAGCATGCCACGGTCAGGATCAACTGGCGGCGTGGCGGCGAAGGCCTTGGCGGGAGTGTCGTGAAGGGCGGGTTTGTTTCGACGGAGAACCAGCCGCAGATCCCGCTGAAGGCGTGGACCGATTGGGTGCCGCTCAGCGGCGTGGTAGGCTCGGCAAAAGGATGGGAGTTTCCGAGTTTGGTGGTTTTGAGCGAACCAGTCGTCAAAGGCACGTCAGCGGGTCCTGGCGTGACGTTGAGCGACATCGTGGTGGAATTTGAGTTCGCGGAGGGTGGCAAGGTGTTCAAGACCTTCAGCGAGATCGGACCCAAAGGCTCCACGGTGGGCTTTGCCTTTCCCGGTGGTGCGCTGGGCGGGAAAGTCACGCCGGAGTTCACCGAAAAACTCAACGGCCTCAGCACGCACGCCCGACTGCGGCGTGAACGGCTTGAAAGAGTCCTCCCCGAGGCGGCGCCACTGCCGAAATTGTTCAGCATCATCGGGCACATGGGTGGCTATGGCGAGGGGCCGCCCGGTGTGCGCGGGAGCTATGGCTTTGGGGTCCGTCACTGCAATCCCGCGATCCTGGCCGATGAGTTTAGCACCCTGCGCATGCTGGGAGTGAATGGCATGGTGGATCGGATTGGGTTCGCCGACATCGCAGGCGTGGGAGCCGATTTTCGAAAGATATTCTGGGGGCCGCCAGGTTCGGGAGAGCCGATGGCATTCTTCAACAAGCCCGGCCGATCCGCCGAGATGCCCGATGGCTGTCCATATGATCCAGCGCTGAAGACCTATGTGATGGAGCGCGTGGAGAAGGCCATCGCGGAGCATCGCGGGGTGGGCGCAAGGGAGTCCTGGGCGCTGTGGGACGATGAAATGGGCGTCTACGCCAAGGATCACATCGCCACCTGCGATCGTTGCGCCTCGGTCTTCCGCGACTACCTCCGCACTCAAAAAGTGACGCTGCATGAGCTCGGCAAGACAACCTGGGACGAAGTGAAACCCTACCCGCTGTGGCTGCCGAAACCTGTCGCGGTCAAGGGCGAGAAGCCGGCGCCGTCGACAGGGTTTGCGCCCGCGCCGGACAACGCAGCGGATGCGCTGCGCTATTACTACACCTATCGCCTCATGACCCACGCCACGGGCCAGGTTTACCCCGAAGCCGCGAAGAAGTTCACCGCGGCCGGCATCAAGCTCTACGCCATGCAAGGCCCCACGCCGAGTTGGTTCGGCGCGAGCCTCGATTGGAATGAGTTCTACGACCTTAAACCCAACACCGCCTTCGTCTTCGAGACCTCCAATCGCGATGCCCGCACCTGGCAGTGGGAATCCTATCTCGCCGACATCGGGCGCGGCATCGCCCTGCGTCACGACATGGTGCAGGGCTGCCTCGTGAAGCCACATCGAGGCGCGCCCGCTCAGCGCATGTTGAGCGTCATCGCCCGCGGCACCCGCGCGCTGGAATGGTATACTTACGGCCCCGATTATGCGAAAGGGGACAGCTTTTCCCAATCGCCCGAGTTGCTGGAGCAAGTGGCCCAGGCCGCACGTTTCCTCGGCAAGGCGGAGTTCTATCTCTACGAAGCGGAGTTTGGGCGCCGCCCCGAAGTCGCTTTCGTCACACCCCGTTCCTCGGAAATCTGGAGCCGCGTCAACGAGCTGAAGCCCAGCACCTTTGAGAATGCCAAATGGGTCTACCTCGCGCTCCGGCACGCGCATGTGCCGGTCGAGATCCTCAGCGAACAGCAACTCGCCGAGGGCCAGCTCGACCACTACAAAGTCATCTACATTCCCGGCTCTCATCTCCGCCGCGACTCCGCCCATGCCGTGCGCGAGTGGGTCCGGGCCGGTGGCACCGTGTGGACCGATGCCAGCGGCCTCTCTCGTGATGAAGCCAATCAACCCGCCTCCGCCATGGACGACCTGCTGGGCCTTGCGAGCCGTCATCTCGAGTCTTGGGGCAATTGCGAACCCTACCACGCCGCTGAACTCAAGGCGCTCTTCGAAAAAGACGCGCCTGCGGGTGCCGGATTCACTTGGGGCAAGGCGAAACTCCACTCCAGCATCGGCCGCGAACCTCTGGCCCCGAAAAATGCCGAAGTCCTCGCCACCTTTGCCGACGGCAAACCCGCCGTGACACGCAATCGCTTTGGCAAAGGCAGCGCCATCATCGCGGGTGTATGGAGCGGCCTGAGTTACTCGGCCAGAGTCCGCCGCAGTGATTTCGACATGCGCGCCGACTTCGATCCCGCCCTCCGCGCCCTCATCGCCGCTCCCGCCATCGAGCGGCGAGCCTATCGACCCGCCATTCCAGGCGATGCCCTCGTCGAATCCGTGGCACTCAGCAAGAACGGCCAACACTCGATCGCCCTCATCAACTGGGCCCACGCCAAACCCAAGGGCGACCTCACGAAAGGCACCCTGCAACCCGTGCGGAACCTGCGCGTCGAACTTCCCGGCTTCAGCGATGCAAAGTCCGTTCGCTCCATCCG
Organism: Opitutaceae bacterium; assembly: GCA_044344465.1. Lineage (GTDB taxonomy): Bacteria > Verrucomicrobiota > Verrucomicrobiia > Opitutales > Opitutaceae > ER46. The sequence goes on along the minus strand of JBIJCX010000320.1, from coordinate 6,296 downwards.
TCACGGCCCCCTCAAACTCGCCGCTGGCGCAGTCATCGTGCCCGCACTGAATGACATCGACCTGCTGATCATCGAGTGAGGAATGGCTTCCTTCCCGTTAACGTCGCGCCGAAGAACCTCACTCGGTTGGCTCGCGGCTCGTGCCTTGACCGCGAACCGGGCGGAGATTCGGCTCCACGCAGTAGGAGTCAATTCTCACCCTGAGACGTAGAAACTACTTGGTGTCCGATGGAGGAGCCTGCTTGCAGGCGACTTGATCTCGTTCCAACCTCCCGGGCAATCGCTTGCCAGCAAGCTCCTACCTCGAGCCAACTGAATCGTTACGGCTAAGCTCAACGTGATTCTTTTATGAAACTACTTCTGACGCCCGTTGCTCCCCCGTCCCGGCCGGTTTCCGCCGGAAATACCCTGTCGCTCGTCCTCGATCGCGTCCGCACGCTGCGGAAGGCGTCTTTTTGCCTCGCGGGGCTGCTGGGGACCTTCCTGGTGCTATCACTCACCCCTGAACAAGCCGCTCGGGCCGCCACCGAGCCACCCGCCGGTGCGGCCACCGGGATGCTCACCGGAACGGTGAGCAATCCGGCCACGGGAAACCTGCTGGAGGGCGCCAAGGTCGAGCTGGTGAGAGCCGGCCTCAGCACCCTCACCGACAATACCGGGCGGTATATGATTTCGGCCGTGCCGGGTGGGGCGCATGAAATCGTCGTCTCCTACCTCGGGCTCGATTCGGTGCGCGACGTCGTGACCATCGTGCCAGGTGGGCGGGCGGTGCGCAATTTCGACCTCAAGACCGAAATTTACACTCTCGCCGAATTCAAGGTGGTCGGCGAGCGGGAGGGCGATGCGCTCGCCATCACGGCCCAACGCAATGCCGGTAACGTCAAGAATGTCGTCGCGATGGATTCGTTCGGCAACCTGCCCAATATGAACGCCGGCGAACTGATGCTGCGCCTGCCGGGTGTCACCAGCATTCCCACGGACGAAGACCTCAACAATGCGCCCAGCATCCGCGGCATGACGGCCCAACTCAACACGGTGACGATGGATGGCGATGCGCTCGCGGGGCGCGACTCGCGGGCCTTTCGGATGCACACCATCACCGTCGGGATGTTCGAGCAAATGGAGCTGATCAAGGGCCACACCCCGGACAAGGAGGCCAATTCGCTGGGGGGCTCGATCAATCTGAAGACGCGGTCGCCCCTCAACATGAGGGAAAAGCGCCGGATCAACTATAGTCTCCAGCTGCGGACCGCGCCTCCCTTCACCGACCAGATTCCGTTGCGGGAGGCGCACCGCACGCACCCGCTGCTCATGCTCGGTTATCAGGAGGTCTTCAGCGTTTTCGGCGGCGAGCGCAACCTCGGCATCGCGGCCAATCTGTTCTATAGCCAGAATGCGGTGGGCTATTATCAGGTGGCCTATAACTGGCAGAACACGCTGGCGTCGCCCGCCTATGTCTGGAGTTACCAGGCGAACGAGAGCTTCAACAATCGTAAGCAGGAAAGCGTGAACGTGAAGGCGGACTACCGGCTCTCGGCCGGCAGCAGGCTCTCGCTCACCCTGACGTGGAACGACAACACCGAACGGCACCGGCGCACCTACACCACGCGGCTGTCAACGGGAAGCGCCACGACCGTTCCCAATGCGACAACCTCCGGGGTCATCCCGGGTTTTACCGACAAGATCACCGAGGTGCGCCCGGTCGCAGCGTCAGTGGTCGACGTGAGCACCGCCGGCCCGAACGCCTTTGTCGACGAACTTGTCCGGACCGGCCTGGCCGGTGAGCATGATGTCGGTCGGCTGCAAATCGACTGGATCGGCAGCTACAGCCGCAACGATAACACCGTGGGCCGTCTGCCCGAGGGGGGCCAGATCGGGATCACCAATCGCCTCACCAATGTGGGCTGGATTCTCGATCGTACGAAGTCCGACCGGTTTCCGCGCCTGATCCAAACTGCCGGACCCGATTGGAGCGATCCCGCCAACTATCGGCCGACGGCCAACAGTCTGTACAAGACCAGTAACGGGACCATTTTGGATACTCTACAGCTGCGGGCCAACTTCAAGTATGCGCTGCCCACCGCGATCAAGACCCAGCTCAAAACGGGCGTGGCCTGGCGGGAGCTTTCCATCAAGCGCGACGATCGCGGCACGCGTCGCTGGACTTACCTGGGCACCAAGGCGCTGCCGGTCGATGCCGACGCCGCCGCCCAGTATGCGACCCTCAAGACCGGAGTGCGTTTTCCACGCTGGCAGGTCTCGGACTTCATGGCTGGGAGGCAGGGAGGAGATTATCCGGCCGATGCGTCGCTCTGGCGGGAGGATGACTTTTACCGAGAACAGAACAGGTACGTCTCAACCCGAGGCGGGAAGGAAGAGGTGAAGGCCGCCTATCTCATGGCGCAGGGCGCCTTCGGCCGGGACGGCTGGCTTGGCCGGACCAGTTATCTTACGGGTGTGCGCGTGGAGAAGACGGCAACCGAAGGCTGGGGCTGGGTGCGCGCCCGGTTTGCCAGCACGACCGCCCAGCAGCAGGCAGATCCGGTCGGCACCGCCGATCGCGATTACGCGAACAATTACCGCCGGGTCGCCGGCAGTTACACCGAGTCGTTCCCCAGCGTTCACCTCTCCCACGACGTGACGCCAAATCTCAGGGCCCGGGTGAGCTGGTCCACGAGCTTTGGCCGCCCTGCCCTGTCGAACTTTTTTCCGAATGAGACCGTGAGCGAGTCCAATCAGACGGTGACGATCAACAACCCCGGCCTGCTCCCCCAGAAAGCGAAAAACTGGGACGCCACCTTGGAATATTACTTCCAATCCGTGGGCATGTTCTCCGTCGGCTGGTTCCACAAGAATATCAGGGACTACATCATCAGCGGAATTAATGCCGGCATCGTCCCCGGTGGAAACGACAATGGCTACAGCGGAGAATATGAGGGCTTCACCCGCCTGACCACCGCCAACGCCGGCACGGCCGTGGTCAATGGATGGGAGTTCAGCTACCAGCATCAGTTCACCTTCCTGCCCGGGCTCCTCAAGGGGCTGGGAGGTTCGGTCAACTACACGATCCTTGAGACCGAGGGGAATTTCGGCAGCGCGAGCACTTTGAGGACCAACCAAGTGAGCGGCTTCATTCCCAGGACCGGCAATGTCAGCCTGAGCTGGCGCTACCGCGGCTTCAACACGCGGGTGCTGTATAACTACGCGGCCGATCATATCAGCGCCCTGAATGCGGCGAGCCCGGCGTTAAACACCTATCGCGCCGCGCGCAACCTCGTGAATCTGTCGCTGGCCTATCAGGTGCGGCCCGCGCTGGCGTTCACGTGCGACGTCACGAATATCTTCAACGAAAAGCAGCGGATATATATGGCCGGCATTCCCGACCGCATCAACAGCCTGTACACCAACTTCACCACAGTGACGTTTGGCGTGAACGGGCAGTTCTGATCGCGCTCCAGAAAACCAGAAACCCACGAATGCAAGAATCGTATCCGCCAATTACGTCATTTCGCGGAGAATGCCCGGTAACTGCAAACCCCGCGAGGGGAGCGGAGAGCAACCGGTGAGCATGGCAGGCAGCCCGTAACGACAGTAAAGCCTATCCAAAAGCCCCGAAAACCTTCAACCCATGGAGTCGAACCTCTTCAGAACAGGTGAAGACTATCAGGATTGGACCAAGGTAAACTCTGCGCTGAGCGGAAAAGACCTGGATGACGGCTTGTCCAATTGTCGCCATGGCGGGGTCCGCAGGCACGGGATGTCGGCAAAGGTTCTGGTGTTAACGGAGGAGATGATGGTCACCCCGTAGTCGGAGGTCAGCGTGATCGTCGGGCCCCAGCGCAGAAACAAAAAGTCCTCGTCGATGAAGAGCTGCTCAAAGGCGGAGAGGGCCTCGCTCTCGTTGGCGGTGACGGGACAACCTTTGTCAGGCCCAGGTGTTCACTGATGTGCATGCCGTGACTCTACCCGGTCCCGTGGGTCAACCGCTGTCCCAGGCTACGATTCCTGTGAACTTTTCGACGGGCAGCCCGGCGGCGCAGGGGATCGCCGGTGCCCCGCGCCGGCTTTGCGTTGGATAGTGCCCACGGAGTGGGAGGACGGCGCGCTGGTGATGTGAGCGGTCGGGGCGCCGGCCACGTCGCCTCGCGTGTCCCAATATCCTTGGATATTGGAACAGGCAGAATTCAAGTTCGATCTGTCTACACCAAACCATCAACGCCTGCTTTCGGTCGTCGTTATCGTCACGCGATGGATCTTGTCATCGACGGAAAGAACTACCGGGGACCACCAAACGGTCAGTGGCCCCATTCTTTCTTCCAGTCGCCGCTGATGCCCTGCAATCGCGACGAATGGCGCCCCCGGGTGCCGAGTTGGGGAGTTGGGCGACCATTAGTTCCGGCTTGCCTCCGAACTGAGCAGGAACACAGTTTCTCCATGCCCCAGCAGGAACTCGCCAGCGAGCTGCTTTCACGAGAAGATACCGCTCTGCTTTTTGGCCTCACAGTAACGTGTCCGAACAAGCCGGGCAATCCGGCTGAATGCGGGCTGCATGAGATTCGGAAGCTGCCAATCGCTGACCGATTGCAATGGGCAAAGTCCCGCACACGCGAGGAAGCGGACGCGATCTTTTCTTTTCATTCGTTCTGCGCGAAGCGGCATTGCGAGGCACTTCTCCGGAGTGAGGTGGCTGAACAGACCGCGCAAACATGAGTTTTGCCGAGACATTTTGCGCCAAACATCAAGTCCATCCTGCTCAGTACGAGACCACTGTCCTTCGGCTCACTCTGCACCGAGCCGCGCGCGTTTTGTACCCGCTCCTGAATCTTAACCCGGGATACTGTGCGCCGGATCGCGGGTTCATCCGAAGTGTCGGACGAATCTCGCGGATTGACGATTTTCGATCTGAGGAACATGATTTTTCGCACGATCCCGAGAATCGAGGTCTTCTTCATCGCACCCTGAAGCTGCGGGTCTCGGGGCGTCGTATGCACGATCTAGTTCGCGCTGCGCTGAGGGATTCCACGTCGCACGAGTAAGAGCTTTGCGGTGCGAGGTGATTTAGGCGAGCGGGTTCCGCGCGCGGTGTTTACCGTCGCCGCCATGGCGCAGGGTCTCATCAAGAGCAACGTGTCGTTGACGATAGTCTGACCGCGCTCCTTTGTATCGAAGAATCGGCGCCGCGCGCGGGATCTTTCGCGGCTCGTTCCTTTCCGAGGCGGCCGATTTCAACCCAAACAGAACGAAGCAACCAGCCAACAGCTGCGCCCCATCACGCCTGCTTAAACCCGGTGGCGCGTCGAATCTACGCTCGTCGCTGCGCAGTCCAGCACGGGGGGCCAGGTGGTGAACTCCGTCCCAATCCCATCACCGTGCGTCACGGAAAGTGATCGGTTGACTCAGGGCTTCATCAGCAATGCGACCCCCAGCACCCGTTGCCTGATGCGGTGGCGTAGAAGGGGAAACCCGCCGGTCACAGGCACTTCGACCCGGCAGCGTTTGGCTGCAACCATCACGGTCTCGGCATCCACCTCTGGCAATTCGCCTCGAACCTCGTAAACCGCGAGAGCTACAGCCTCGTCACGCCATGCGGCGGCGGAAACATTGGCGGAGTTCATTCGTTGGGGAAAAGAAGCGGTTGCGATTACGGGGCGAAGAGGGAGACGCCTGTTCAGTCGAAACGCTCAAACCTCTGCGGGATTCTGAGAAGAGATCCAGAATGTCTTATCTCGCGACGCAGGATTCATACTACCGTCGAAAATCTGCTCCCTCCGCGCGCACGTTGAGGTTGGGGGCGCATCCCTTGCTCCTGCCATCCTGGCCGGCTGCCGCTGAGCGGCGACCCGCAGAACAACGCACCCCTGTTCTGAATGTCCGTCCGACACGCGGAGCCGCCCAACGGGACAACCAGGCCGGTGTGCCAAACCGCCTGCGGCGGATGGCAAGTGTGAATCACGGCTCCCTGTTCGTCGGCCCACAATTTACGTCACCCTTCCGCGCCGCGGGAGCCGGCCCTGACCCCGCGGACCTGGGGGCCTGGTGGGTCGAACCAAATAGGTTGGTTTGCGGGACAGCGGAAAATCTGGTCCAGCGGCCGCCGCCGCGGGTGGCGTCAAATGTTGAAGCTATTCTCAGTGCGGTCGCGAGCCGTGGCACCGCACCGACGGGCTGCCGTAGAGTAGGCAGGGAGCGTTTACTCTCCCCGCCCCTCATCGAACCGTGCGGGCGAGTTTCTCGCACACGGCTCTCCGGGATCGTTCACCGCGGCGGCTATCGGGACCAGTTGGCTGTCGTGGGCA
>JBIJCX010000319.1:0-9942 GCA_044344465.1 Opitutaceae bacterium | reverse complement strand
GGAAGCGCGGATCGGTGCGGATCTTGAGCGGGATCGACGCGTCGTTCGCGTTGCGGAGCGAAACGTTGAAGCTGCGATCGCGCACATTGATGTCCTCCGAACTGAAACCGCCCCACCATTGGAGATTTTCGGTGAAGCGGTGATCGACCCGGTAGGTGCTGACGTAGGTGCGTTCCTTGCGGAAGGTGTCGGGGCCGTCGAAGCGGAAGTCGCGCTGGTTCGGCGTCGTCAGCACGCGGTTCGTGCCGGGACGGCCGGCGATGAAGCTGCCGTAGGGGGTGCCGTTGGGCGCAAGGGTGTTGTCGGTCAGGAAAAAGCCGCGGATGTTGTCGCGAAACGTGAAGCGCGACTCGATGCTCGCGAGAATTGAGGTCTTGGGTCCGACCTTGATCGTGAGGGCGGGGTTCATGACGAACGTGTTGGTCTCATAGTACATGGCGGTGCTCTCGCCGCTCTGGTACGACATCGGCAGTGCCAACCCGAAGCGCTTCGCGCGATCGAGCGGTCCCGACCAGAGCAGTTCGGCCCGGCGAAACTTGAGGGAACCGACGCTGGCTCCGAAGCGACCGACCTGGCGATCGCCGGCCAGGACGCTGCTCGAGTTGACGACGCCGCCCGTGCCGTTCTGGCCGTAGAGCGAGCCGCCGGGACCCTTGATGATGTCGATCCGGCTCACCGTGATCGGATCCATCGGCACGAAGCGGGCAAAGCCGTCCTTCTTCATGCCGGCAGAGATGCCGCGGATGAGGAGCGTGGTGTTCTCGGGGTTGTCGCGGGAGCCGTTCACGGCGGTCGTGGTGTCGAGCTGGATGCCGCTGACGTATTCGAGGGCATCGCGGACATCGAGGGCCCCGATGTCGCGCATGAACGCCGAGGTGAGCACCTCGATGTTCATCGGCAGATCCTTGACCGCGGTGTTGTAGCGCGTGCCGGTGGTGGTGTTGGCGGCGCGATATTCGTCGTCGTTGTCGGCCGTGACCTCGAAAACGCTGAGCTGCACGATTTCCTTGTCGGGGCTGCCGGCGGCCGGGGCCGGAGGCGGGGGCGCGAGCTGGGCGAACGCGAGCGGGGTGAGCGCGAGGCAGCGGCAACGCGGGTAAAAAGAGAAGGGTTCATGGTCATGGAGTGGGTCGCAGGTTCAGGCTGGTGGCAGGGACGAGTGGCGTGCGACGGAGGGTTGGGTTGGCGCGGTTGCCGAACGAAACACCGGGCTCGCCAACCTTGGCGAGGGGTTTATCGCTTTAACCGTAAAGTGAAAACGTCCCGACCCCCATCGATGAAGCACGTGGCCCGGGCGGCCGGCGTGTCGCTGATGACCGTCTCGCTCGCGTTGCGCCGGGATCCGAGCATCCCGGCCGCGACGCGGGAACGCATCATCGGCCTCGCGGAGAAAATCGGCTACCGGCGGAATCCCCTGGTCTCGGCGCTGATGGCGGGCCTGCGCGGCTGGCATCCGCGCGGGAAGGATGCGCATGTGATTGCGTACGTGGAAAGCTTTCCGCCCGACGCGCCCTTGCAGCAGCGGGCCTCACTGCAGCGATTTTATCGGGGTGCGACGGAGGGTGCGACCCGGCACGGCTACCGCCTGGAGATCTTCCGGCTCGGTCACGACGGGCTGACCGAGGCGCAGCTCGAACGCGTGCTCGGGGCGCGGGGCATCCGGGGCGTCGTGTTCGCCCCGTTTCCCCAGACCAATTCCGTGCTTGCCCAGCGCTGGGAGAATCATGCGCTCGCCGCGGTCGGCTTCTCGCTGGCCCGGCCGCGGCTGCACCGGGCGGTCAACCACCAGTTGCATTCCATCCGGCTGGCGCTGGCGGAGCTGCTCGCGTGCGGCTACCGGCGCATCGGGCTCGCCATCGGGCGGCACGAGGATGCCCGCGTCGAGCGCAACTGGCTTTCGTCGGTGCTCCTGGCGCAGCACGATCACGTCGGCACGGACCGCAGTTTCCCGCTGCTCTACGAGGAGCGGATCGAGCGGCGGGCGTTGCTGGCCTGGTTGCGGCAGCATCGGCCGGACGTCGTGATCAGCACCGAGGAAAGTGTGCGGGCGATGGTGCAGGGTGCGACCAGACGGGAAACGGGCGGGGTGGTGGGTTTCGCCCACATGCACCTGACGGCGGAACTCGCCGGCTGTACCGGCATCGATCAAAACAACGAGCAGGTGGGCGCGGCCGCGGTCGACCTCGTGGTCGAGCAACTCCACGGAAACAGCTACGGCCTGCCGGAAATTCCCAAGACCGTGTTGATCGAGGGGCGATGGATCACCGGCACGACGGCGTGCGGCCGTAGCGGGGTAATAGATGAGAATCAAGCCGCCCGAAAGGTTCAAAACGTGCCGTTGATCCCGGCCGTGTAGGTCCGGCCGAGATTGTTCTCGCTGGAGACGCGGCCCCCAAGCCGGCGAGCCTTCGACCACGCGCTCGCACAGCTTGCGGGCGCCGGTGAGGGAGCGGTTGGACTGATGCAGCCAAGCCTGATCCTGAAATATCGGCGTCGTTCAGATAATTGTCATCTAATGAATGCCAATCAGCAGCGGCGGCAACCCCGAGGGCGTCTGCCAGAGCACGCAGCGGCAGGTGGTCGACGAGATCCGCCGGATGAACGGGTTTCTCGCCGAGGAGCAGAACGATCCGGAGATCGCCACGCGCATCGCGCAATACGAGCTGGCGTTCAAGATGCAGGCCAGCGTGCCGGAGCTGACGGACTTCACGCATGAACCGCCGGAAATGCTCGAGCTCTACGGGGTCAAGCAGGCGGGCGACGGCAGCTTTGCCTCCAACTGCCTGCTCGCCCGCCGGCTCGCCGAGCGCGGGGTGCGGATGATTCGGTTGTACCACCGCGCCTGGGATCGCCACGGCGACCTCGAGCCCGGGATGAAGTCAGGGGCGAAGGATGTGGATCAGGCCACGGCGGCTTTGATCAAGGATCTGAAGCAGCGCGGCATGCTCGACCTCCACGCGACGATGCTTGCGCTGATGGGCATCGATCACCGGCGGCTGAACACCAAGTTCCAGGGCCTCGACGTCCGGCTCACCGGCATCGCCGGCGAAGTCGTGCCGGGGATCATGGCGTGAGGGCGGGGGCGGCTTTGATCTCGTGGCGGGGCGCTACGAAGGGCCTGTTGCCCAAATCGACTTCATCGACGACAGCCCGGTGGTAGGAGACAGCCTGCTTGCAGGCGATGTCGTGGGTTCCGACGCCGCAGAATCGCCTGCGAGCAGGCTCCTACATCGAGCGAAATCGTCCGATTCGACTAGGGCAACACACCCGCAAGCCATGACCCCGGCGGCGTCATCACCGGACCCCGGCGAGAACTTTTCGTTGAAAAAAACGCGCGCCGTGTCCGGATGGGTGCGGCTCGTTCGTTGAATCCCCGGTCGGCTCGCGATGCCTGTGCTGCCCGCGTGTTCTTTCGGCCAGCCCCACAACCCAGGACCCTCAAATCCCCCGGAAAACGTTCACTGGGTCGCCAACGAAAAAGTAACCCCGTAACCCCACCCGTCATGGAATCCACCCACACCTCCGGCTCCGATTCTGCGGTGCCCCAACCGCCGAAAGGATTCATCCGTCACCTCCCCACGATTGCCCGCGTGCTGCTGGGGCTGATGTTTTTCGTTTTCGGGCTGAACGGATTTCTGAACTTCATCCCGCCTCCACCCAAGGATACGCTGCCCGCCGGATTGCTGGCGTTTTCCGAAGCGATGATGAAGACCGGTTATCTGTTTCAGCTGATCAAGGGCACCGAAGTGCTCGTCGGCGCGCTGCTCCTGCTCAACCGCTTCGTGCCGCTCGCGCTGACGATTCTCGCGCCGGTGATCGTGAACATCGTGGCGGTGCATGCGTTTCTCGCGCCCTCGGGCGTCGGCATGGCGATCGTCATCCTCGCGCTGGAACTCTACCTCGCGTGGGCCTACCGCGCGGCATTTCGCCCGATGCTGGCCGCGCGTGCCACGCCGGCCTGAGCCGGGCCGATGCAGGTGAGAGCTGAGAGGCCGATCTCCAGCGCTGAAACCCACGCCGTCACGCCTCGGCGCCGACAGCGCGGCGCGCTCGTGAGCTTCGCCGCCGCCGCCAACCCGACGATGCGCGCCTGCGCCGTTGCAGCGCGAAAAATCGCTCGATTATTCTTCGCAACTTCGCAGCATCGCGAAGCCCCTGCCTCTTCTTCTCACGGGTGACCTTATTTTTTGTGACCATCGGCAACAGTCTCCTCCTGCTGGCATCAACCTGAAGCCTCTCGCTTGGTGTTTTTTATCCCCCTATGAATGCTACTACCCTATTTGCCCGCCGTCTTTGGACGGCTGGTGTTCGCACGACGGCGCTCGCCGTTGTTTTGTGCTTCGGCTTTGCCGTTCAATCCGCCTTCGCCCAAGGGAGTCTGATCGGCCGGGTCACGAATGCCGCCACCGGAAAGCCGCTGGAGGGCGCGCGCGTTGAACTGAAGGAGACGGGGCGGGTCACGGATGTCGACTCGACCGGAGAATACCGCTTCACCGACGTGGCGCCGGGAGCGGTCACGGTGTCCGTGTCGTACACGGGGCTGAACACGGTCGATGACACCGTCAGCGTGAAGTCCGGGGCGCCGACCCGCCATGACGTGGGGCTGACCGCTGACATTTATCGGCTCAGCAAGTTCGTCGTCTCCGGGGAACGCGAGGGCAACGCCATGGCGATCCAGCTGCAGCGGAAGTCCGACGGCGTGCAGAACATCGTGTCGACGGATGCCTTCGGCAGCCTGGCCGGAAATCCCGCCGACCTGATCATGCGGTTGCCGGGAGTGGAGGCGGAGTCGGTGGGCGGCGACCGGCGCTATGTGAGAATCCGCGGGATGCATCAGTCGTTGAGCACGGTCACCATGGACGGCAGCGCCGTCAGTTCGGGCTCCGGGGCCTCGGGCGGCGGGCGCGAATTCACGTTCAATCCGGTCGGTTCGGACACGATTGAGCGCATCGAAGTGGTCAAGTCGCCGACGCCGGACATGTCCGCGGACTCGATCGGGGGCGCGATGAATTTCGTGAGCAAGAACGCGTTCAACCACGGCCTGGGTCGCCGGATCAGCGGCTCGATCGGAGCGATTTGGCGGGCTACCGATCCCCGCGATGAACCGCACCGCAACTACTCCGTCTCCTATTCCGAGGTGTTTGGCGAAAAGATCGGCGTGGCCTTCAACTATGCCCAGCGCAAGCACGGCACCATTATCGACGTTGCGAACCAGTCCTGGGGCAACGTGGTGAATGGTTCGACGGGTCCGCGGTACAACACCGGCTTCAACACGGAGGATTTTCGGAATTATCGGACGGGCTGGGGTGGTGGTTTGCGCCTCGACTACAAGCTGAGCGCAACCTCCCGGTTCTATATCAACAACACGATGAACAAATATCGTGAGTATGCGAATCACCGCGCCTTCGCCTTCTCGACGCCCGCGACCCTGGCGGTGTTTGATGCCGCCGGCCGGCCGACCGGAACGGGGGCCATTCTACCGGGCTACACCAACGACATGACGGAGTGGTTTCCGGTGGACTATGTCAATGCGGCGGGAAATCGCGTCGCCCCGAACACGTTGACGGGCACCTCCCGCACCGAGTACCGGCGCGACCAGTCCTTCAGCACCCAAATCGCCGGCATCCACCGCTATGCCGGGCTCGAAATCGATTGGACCCTCAGCCAGACCAAGTCGAAGGCGCACTACCCGGGCAACAAGACCTTCAACGTCTACACGCAGGGTTTTGGACTGAAGATCGAAAGAAAGGACGAACCGTACTTTCCCGTCATCACGCAGACCTCCGGCGCGAATTTCACGGATATCAATAATTACACGCGCAACCAGTACGACGTGCTGATCCAGTCTGGTTGGGATCTCTCGCAGGGATCCTCCATCGATTTCAAGAAGCTGTTTACCACCCCCGTTCCGAGCTACATCAAGGCGGGCTACCGCTGGCGCATCAAAGAGCGTGATACAATCCGGGAGACCTTCCGGATGTTCTATGTCGGTCCGGATGGGGTCATGGGGCGAAACAGCGCGACCGGGATCAACGACGACAATCTCGCGCAATTCATCGACACGGACTACACGAGCCCGGGCACCCGTTTGTCGCGTTACCCCAACGTGCCGCGGCCGATGATCCCCAGTCGCGACACGCCGGGCTCCACCTATGGCAAGACGGGCTTCAACGTGGAAACCGCCCTGAAGGCGAATCCCAACCTCTTTGCTCCGGATGTCGTCTTCAATACGCTGCAACCCATCCAGGGCTTCACGCGTTTCAAGGAGAGCATTTATGCGCCCTATATCATGGGCAGCGTCAATCTTGGCCACGTGAACGTGATGGGCGGGGTGCGCGTCGAGACGACCGAGGTCTGGGGCAATGGCCCCTTGCAGCAGCTGACAGCCGACGAAAGGGCCCGGCGCTTGGCGTATGTTGGGCCCGTGACCACCGCGCAAGGGGTCCCGCCGGTAGCCGGCAGCGTCGCGGAAAGCGAGCGCCGTGTCCGCGCCGAGTGGGCCGGCCGGCAGACGGCGGAGGGCGAATACCGGAAGGTGTTCCCGGGTGTGCATATCAAGTACGAACCGCGGCGCAATATTGTCACCCGCCTGGGCTATTCCACCAATATCGGGCGTCCGTCGATCGGGCAGCTCATTCCGACGACCACGATCAATATCCCGACCGCGACTGACGCCGTCGGCAGCATCTCCACCAGCAATCCCAGTCTCAAGCCGCAGCGGGCGGATAACTTTGACCTCAGCGGAGAGTACTATTTTGAGCCATCGGGCGTCCTCTCCGTCGGGCTCTTCATGAAGGAGATCAAGGACTTCATCTACACGAGGAGCGGTGCCACCGTTGGCGCCGGGACGGACAACGGGTTCAACGGCCAGTACGAAAATTATCTGCTCACGACCCAGGAGAACGGCGGTTACGCCAAGCTCAAGGGCGTCGAGATCAACTACAGCCAGCAACTGACCTTCCTGCCCGGCTGGTGGAGCGGGTTTGGCGTGTTTGCCAATTACACCCGGATGTCAGTTTTCGGCAATTACGGCGCGGGCAGTGCCATCACCCTGGCGCCGACCTCGGAGGTGGCCGGTTTCAATCCGCAAACGGCGAATGCGGGACTTTCCTACATCAAGAACCGCTTGTCCGTCCGGGCGGCGTGGAACCACACCGGACGCTATCTGACCGCCTTCAGTCTCACCCAGTCAGCGCTGCAATATAGCCGGGCGCGGGATGTGCTGGATATTAAAACCACCTATCAGTTTTCAAAGCGATTCAGCGCCTACCTTGATGCGGTGAACATCTTTGCCGAGGCGGATCGCACCTCCGAAAGCTATGATGGCATGCCGCGGAACATCCATAAAATCCTGCCGATGTTCTTCTTCGGGCTGAACGTGCGCCTGTAGGCGCACGGCGGAGTCAGGCCCGACGTCATCGGTGGTTGCGCTTGATTCGGCGGGCGTCGGTTCATCGGAGCGAAAATGCCACCGGCATTTTCGCCTCAGAGCATCTGCTTCGACAGGAACTCGTAGCTCGCACGCGTGAAGTCCCACGGCGTGCCGTCGCCCCGGTCCTGTTCGTAGACGTACCACTCGATGCCGGCGGCGCGGCCCGCGGCGAAGACGTCGGGCCATTTCACCGCGCCCTGGCCGAGTGCGACCAGGGTGTGCTTCTTGTCGGCCGGGCTGGGAATCACGTCCTTGGCATGCACCACCGGGCAGCGGCCCTTCAACCCGCCCTTGATTAAGGCGACGGGGTCCACGCCCGCGGCGAGCGCCCAGGCGATGTCGAGTTCGCCGCCCAGGTTCGCCGGCTTTGTCTCCGCCAGGAGGATATCGTACTTGGTGCGTGCGTCCCCGGGGAACTTCTCAAATTCCATCTGGTGATTGTGAAACGACAACCGCAGGCCGACGCCGAGCAGCTTCGCCCCGAGCACGTCGAGCCGCTTGCAGCCCTTTTTCCAGGCTTCGAGGTCGGCGAGGCAGTCCTTCATCATGCCACCGGGCGCGACATCCTTGCAGCCGACCGTCTTCCAGAAGGCCACTTCCTGGTCGAAGTTCTGTTCGAAAGCCTCGATGCTGGTGTGGCACGCGATGCATTTCAGGCCCGCCTGATCCAACGCCGTGCGGATCTGATCCGCCGGCAGCACCGGCATGCCGCTCCATTGCACATAGCGCCAGCCGATGTCGGCCGCGCGTTTTAGCGTGCCGCCCAGGTCCGCTTTCGCGGGCTCGCGCAGCGTGTAAAGTTGCAGGGCGATTCCGGGCTTTTTCACTTGAGCCGGCTGTTTTCGCTCAGCGCTGAAACCCACGTGGCTCGCGAGCCCGAGCAGGCCGAGAGCCCCAAGGGCCTGCCGGCGGGTGATGACGGTGCGTGGGGATGGCACGCAACTGGAAGCGGAGGAATGCGATGTCATGGCGGAGATAACCTAACGCCAACGCCGCCCGAGATCGAGGGCGTTCCACGCACCGCGGATACCGGGGCGACAGCCAGCGGAAACGATTTCAACCGGATGCTCAACCCAGTGTCACGTAATAGGTGACACTGGCGCGATCGGGGATATGTCACCGTCGCGCCGCGGGCTTGACGGGGACGGAAACCGTGAGTCCGTCGCAGGCGACGGCAAGATTTCCGTTGGTGAGGGTCGATGTGGCGCGGGCGTGCGGGCCGGCCGAAAGCACGAAAGCGACCACGGCCTCCTCGAGGGCGGCGAGGTCGAATTCGCGTTCGATGCCGTCGTAAAGGACGACGTCGAGCCACTTGATCTTCGCGTTGCCGCCGGCGGAGAACGTCGCGTCGGCGGGGCCGAGCCGGGCCCGGAGAATCTCAATGCCGATGGCCAGCCCGGCGGCGTCGGCCGTGGTGGTGGCGCCGACGGGTGGGGAGATTTTCACCGCGGCGGCCGCAGGTCCGCCAAACTCGAAACGCAGGCGCAGGTCGCGGGCGCGGATCGTCGCCCCCTTCACTTTGTCGAGCGAGATGTGCGTGTCGCCGCCGTTGGTGATCAGGTTGACCGCACCGACGACGAGGCCCTCGCGCTGCGCGCCGGTGAAGATGGCCGACGAGAAATCGTAGCCGTTCTTCAAGAACCGCAGGTGCAGGTAGCCGGGCGCGGCGGCGGAGCCGAAGTGCAGGATCAGCGCGCGGCGCTGGTTCCAGAGATCGCCGCGATTGATGGTGCCGAGGGCGTAACGCGGATTAAGATACGTGGTGCCGACGGTGCCGCTGCGCTTGATGAACGTCTGGGTGACCATGCGCGGTTCGGGTAGGCCGCTGAAATGCGGCTCCAGATCCGCCGGGCACGCGACGGGGAGGCGGAGTTCCTCGCGATCGGGCGCATCGATTCCGAAATCAACGCGGCCGCCGGTGGCGCGCTGAATGAGCGCCAGCGTGCTGGGGGAGACGAGCGACGAGTAGGCGCGGCTGTGGGGTCCGGCCCATTGGCGGGTGGGAGCATGGAAGTGGTGCGCGAGCTCCTCCCAGGCGCGGCGCACGAGCGCGTCGATCAGCGGTTGCGCGGCGGGGGTGCGCACGTGCGCCTTGAGCCGCGAGAGCTCGAGCAGCGCGACGACGGTGTAGGTGGGGCTGTTGTATTCCTCGAACGTGCCGTTGTCGGCCGTAAACTGGTGAAAACGCGTGAGCCGCTCGAGCCCGTAGGCGCGAAACTCGGGCAGATCGAGCAACTCCCCAGCGACGAGCGTCACGTAGGTGCCCATGACCGCGATGTTGGTGTAGCCGGGTCCGACGTTGCGTCTCTTGATTGCGCGACAGGCATGGCGGATCGCGTCGTCGACAGCGAGCGCGAGATCGGACGGCAGCCGCGGGCGATGATCGCGGGCGATTTGGAGCAGCGTGACGCCATTGAAGTCGGCCCAGTTCCAGTCGGGCGGGCTCATCTTTTCGAGCGGCTCCTCGAGAAACCACGACCAGATGCCGTAGGTCCGACTGGCGGGCTGGG
>JBIJCX010000318.1:0-9943 GCA_044344465.1 Opitutaceae bacterium | reverse complement strand
GCCGCCTGCGGCTCCATGCCCGCGGGCACGCGCGTCACGAGCTCGACGGCTTGCGCGTTGGTCGGCACGGTCACGGTGAGCCCGACACCGGAGCCGCTCGTGGCGCCCGAAATGGAGACGACGACCGGACCGGATGTCGCGCCCGCGGGCACGGTCGCCGTGATTTGCGTGGCCGAGGCGACGGTGAAGCTCGTCGCGGCGGTGCCGTTGAAGGTGACGCCGGTCACGCTGGTGAAATTCGTGCCGGTGATCGTGACCAGCGCACCCGGCACCGCGACGGTGGGACTGACCGACGCGACGACGGGCGGCGCGACGACGGTGACACTGACCGTGGTCGTGCTGGTGCCGACGGGCGACGTCACGGTGACATTGCCCGAGGCGGCGCCGGCTGGGACGACGGCAGTGATCGTCAAATCGGAGACCACCGTGAAGGAGATGGACGCGGTGCCGCCAAAGCTGACGGCCGTCGCGCCCGTAAAGCCGCTGCCCGTGAGGGTGACGGTGGCTCCGGTAGCGACGGTCGCGGACGAGATGCTGTTAATCGCCGGCGTGCCCGGGACCGCGACGCCGAGGACAACGTTGTCGAGCCCGGTCGTCTCGGCTCCGTCGGTGTATTCGCTGCGGATGTACAGGCCGGTGAGGTTGCCGAGGACCGACTGGAAATCCGCGGGCGTGGCGAGAGCTCCGTTGGTGGCGCCCACCTTCCATTGGGCAGTCGGTGCCAGCGGCACGGTGACGGTGGTCCAAGTCGCATCCGGCGCCAGGGCCGGGTCGCGTTTCCACACGAGCCGCACGCCGTTGCCCACGAGGATCACGTCGGCGGCCTGATAGTTCAAAGCTCCAATCGGATGGATGAGCTGGTAGGTGAGCGTAGCGCCGATGGAGGCGGTCCGATTGCCGAGATACGCCGCCGGCGCGGAAAACGTGGAGTCCCCGGCGTCGGGATCGTTGGAGGCGATGTATCCGCCGGGACTGCCGCCGCTCGCGGTGAACGTCGGCGCATAGGTGGCACCCACGGTGTAATTGTTCGTGGAGAGGTTGGTAAAGCTGACGAGGTTCCACCCCTCCGCATCAGAGGTGAACACGCTCCCCGGCGTGGGATCGACGACCGCCAAGGCCGACCCCGCCAACAGCATCAAGCCCGAACGGACTCCACGGCCAAACGCGCACAGCACGAAAGCAGCGAAATCGGAAACAAATCGGGCGGCACCGAGGACAAGAGAGGAGCGCATGGCTAGAACGTGAGAAAAAGGGGTGAGTGGCATCGCACTTCGTCACTAGTTTCCAGTTTCCCTTCTTCGGATGAGCGGTGGGAAAGAAGGAGAACCAAGACAAAGCCGACAGCCGGCGGCAGTGGGTTATCGAAAGTAATTCGCCATAACAGGAAACCTGTTGCGAGCTGCAAATGACCGCGGAGACATGGGTATCGCCACCCTCATTCGGGTCTTGAGACTGGAAATTTTCCTGCTAGTCACCTGCATAACGCGGAGCACTTCTCCGCCGCACCGATAATCCAGCCCTCGCCCTTCTGTCCGATCCGCTCTTGATCATGTTGCGCCCGTTGTCCCTCGCCGTGTTGGTGACGCTCGCAGCGTTTGCGACGGCTGTGCCGGCGCAGACTGTCGTCCTGACGCCGACCACCACGATCTTCAATCAGGCCGGTGGCACGCTGGTCTTCAGCGCGTCGGTCAGCTACTCCACCCCACCCTCGGTGCTCGCGTTCAGCGCCAACATCCCCTCGGGGTGGTCCTACGAATCCACGGGCGATAACGGCCCCAATGTTGCTCCCGCCTACGGCACAACCGGGACGTTGGATTGGATCTATACGTCCGCGCCACCGAGCCCGATCAATTTCAACTTCACGGTCAAATATCCGGCGAACGTCTCCGGAGCCCAGCCGCTCACCAGTTCCACGCTCACCCGCGACACCGCCGGCTCGGCGGGGGTCACCGCGACCGGACCGGCCGTCACCCTGACCGTGCCGTCGAACAACGGAGTTTGGAACGTCGCTAGCGGAGACTGGGCAACCGCGACGAATTGGACCGGACTCGCGACCGGCGTGGTGCCCAACAACTCCGGCGGCACCACCTTCGGCGCCAGTATTTCCTCGGGCACTGCCACCATTATTGCGCCGGTCACGGTCAACGATCTGCTGTTGCTCGGTGGCACCATCAACAACGGCAGCATTCTCACGATCGCCGGCTCCGGCTCGAATTGGGAGGCGGGCGTATTCTCCGGGGTCGGCCAGGTGGTCGGCCAGTTGGTCGTCGTCCCGGGCGCGTTTCTCACCGCGACCACGGTGGCCAACCATGATTTTCCGCAGGCGACGATCACCAACAACGGCCAGTTCATCTGGAACGGCACCGGGAGCCTCCGCTCCGGCAACGGCGGCGCGTTCATCAATGCCGCCGGCGCCACCTTCACCGACGCCTCCAGCGGCGCCCCGGCCCAGATCACCAACACTTCCATCGGTGGCACATTCACCTTCACCAATGTCGGCACGTATCTGAAAACCGGGAACACCGAGACCACCATCAGCATTCCCTTCATCAACCAGGGCGGCTCCCTTTTTGCCAATGCGGGCACCCTCCACTTCGGCGCCGCCGTTTCTCAAACCGGGGCAACTGGCAACATCACGGTTGCCGCCGGCGCGACCGCCACCTTCGATCAGGGCCTGAACCTGGCGGGCGGCTCCCTGATTGGTTCCGGCACGATCATGGGCGCCGTCACCGTGCCCGCGGCCAACCCCACGGCCACGTTTATTTCGCCCGGCAGCATCCTCGGCCAGCTCAACATCCAGGGAAACCTCACCCTCGCCTCCACCTCCACGCTCATCTTCGACCTCGGCAACGGCACCACCGCGGGCACCAGCTATGATTTTCTCAATGTGACCGGCCAGGCGAATCTTGCCGGCACCCTCACGCTCAACCTCGTCAATGGCGCGAAGTCCACGATTCAGTCGAATTACATCTTCACCCTCATCAGCAGCACGCAGCCGCTAACGGGTGTTTTCTCCAATGCCGCCAACGGCGCCCGGTTTTTCACCTCGGACCTGCAGAGCTCGTTCCTCGTCACCTACACTAACAATAGTCTCACGTTGACCGGCTTTTCGACGCCAATCCCCGAGCCCTCCACCTGGGCCTTGTTGCTTACCGGCGCCGCCGCCCTCGCCTTCAGCACCCGGCGCCGGCGGCGGTAACGCCTCCGCTGCAAGTTCGGCGGTCGCGCGGGACCGCAGCATCACCTCCCCCGACTTTGGATCGCGCGCAGCCGACGGCAGAATTGGATTCAGCCGATCCGGCGCATTCCCGCCCTGCTTACCGCAGCAGCGTCACGCCGCCGTCAATATCGTACGACGAGCCGGTGATGAACGCCGCCTCACCTGAGCACAGAAACGCCACCAGCGCCGCAACCTCTTCCGGCTGGCCCATCCTCCCGATAGGCTGGGCCGCGGAAAGCTTGGCGAACATCTCCTTTTCGCGGCCGGGATAGTTCTTCGCGATGAACCCGTCGACAAACGGCGTGTGCACGCGCGCCGGACACACACAGTTGCAGCGGATGCCGTCATTGATGAAGTCCCGCGCCACCGACAGCGTCATCGTCAGCACGGCGCCCTTGCTCATCGCATAGGCAAACCGATCCTCCACCGCGATCTTGGACACGACTGAGGCCAGGTTCACAATGGCGCCGCCACCGTGCGCGAGCATCTTCTGCACGCCAAAGTGCAGGCCGTGGTAGACGCCCTTCACGTTCACGGCGTAAACGCGATCGAGGTCCGCCGGCGTGGTCGTGAGCACATCGCCCACGTGCGCGATGCCGGCGTTGTTCACCAGGATGTCCAACCGGTCGAGCTGGCCGAACGCGAGGCGCATCGCCTCGGTGTCCGACACGTCGGCCGCGATCACCCGCGCCACGCCGCCGGCCGCGCGAATCTGGACCGCCGTCCCCTCCCCCGCTTCCACCCGGGCCTCGAGGATGGTGACGTGCGCCCCCTCGCCGGCGAGCCGCAGCGCGATCGCGCGGCCAATGCCGGAACCAGCCCCGGTCACGAGGGCAACTTTGTCAGCGAGGCGTGGGCCAGGGGCGGTCATGACTGTGATTGTCATTCTGAGGGCGCCCAAGAATCCAGATTGATCTTCGGCCTGCACGTCCGTCCGGCAAGGCAGTGTCAAAGCCGTTCTCGTTTCTCGTAATCTTTCTCTTTTCTCTTTCTCTTAATCTTTCTCTTCCGCACCGCAGCCCTGACGAAAGAGAAAGAGGAAAGAGAAAGAACGGCCGATCGACTTTGACGCCGCCCTGGTTCGTCCGGTGCAGCCGCCCTCACCGCCATATTCCACGGTGCCGTGGGGATGCCGCCCATCCGGAGCCACCTTGGCCCGGCATGCATGCGCCGGGCTTCACCACCGCGTCGCGGAAAATTTCCAGCCCGGAACTTTTTTTTGCATTTCGATCTCGTCGTTGCGCTCTTTCAGGCCGACGCGCCGGTAGGTGGCGTGCGCCTTGGCGAGAGCCGCACGATCGAGTTCGACCCCGAGCCCCGGGCCTTTTGGCAGCAGGACGCAACCGCCCTCGAACCTGATCCGGCCGCCGACCACGATCTCCTCCGACTGCCAGGGATAATGCGTGTCGAGCGCATAACTCAGGTTCGGCATCGCGGCCCCGAGGTGCGTCATGGCCGCGAGTGAGATTCCCGCATGATTGTTCGAGTGCATCGACACTCCGCGGCCAAACGTGCGGCAATGCGCGGCCAGTTCCATCGACGCGTGCAGGCCGCCCCAGAAGTGATGGTCGGTCAGGATGATGTCCTCCGAGCCGTGCCGCACACTCCCGGGCAGATCGTCGAACGACGTCGTGCACATGTTGGTCGCGAGCGGGGTCTTCAGCGCCCGGCGCACCGTGGCCATGCCCTCCTGGGTGCGGCACGGATCCTCGAGGTATTCGAGGATGCCCTCCATTTCGCGGCCGTAGCGAATCGAGGTGTCGACCGTCCACAACGCGTTTGGATCCAACCGCAGCGGGACGCCGGGGCCAAACGCCGCGCGCAGCGCCTTCATCGCCGCGACTTCCTGTGCCGGCTCGAACACTCCGCCCTTGAGCTTGATCGATTCGAAGCCGAACTCCTCGACCATCGCCCGCGCCTGGGCGACGACCCCGTCCGGATCCAGCGTCGCGCGCTGGCGGGCGGCCGCCCAACCGGTGGCCTTCGGATCGGTGCCGAAAGCGAGTTCGCCGCCGGCACCTTCGTACTTATAGAAAAGATACGCCGAGTACGGCACCCGCTCGCGCACGATGCCGCCCAGCAGCGTCGCCACCGGCACGCCGAAAGCCCGGCCCGCGAGATCGAGGCACGCGACATCGAGCGCGCTGAAGACCTGCACGCGGGTGCGGCCGTCCCAGGGTTTGTCGCCGCGTGCGACCGAGGTCTCCGGGGCGCAACGCTCCGCGAGTCTCGCCCGCAGCCCGTGCCAGTTGAGCGGATCGGAACCGATCACCGTGTCGCACACCGCGGCGAGTGCCTGATCGACCGCGACGCTGCCGGGCACCTCGGCGAGGCCGGTGAGGCCGGTGTCGGTCTTGAGTTCGACCACCGTACGCAGGCAATAGGGCGCGTGCAGACCGGCGGCATTGAGCAACGGGGGATCGCCGAGCGCGATCGGCGTGATGTGCATTTCGGTGATTTTCATTCGCGGGTGACGATAAGCGGTAACGATGCCGCCCCGTTCGCACTGTGCGTCTTGCCCCGCACCCGAAAGAACGACGGCACTCGTGGCCCTGCGCGTGAGCGCAGGGACGTCCAGGAATCCCGCCGCTCACGCGGCGGGCTACAACGACACAGGATCTTCAGAGGCAAGAAGTGGGGCCGATGCTTTCCGGTCATTTCGCCCAGCTACTTTGCCCGGAGCGCCGCCAGCAAACCGATCAGTCCGGCCCGCACGGCGCCGCCGTCCGAGCCCAGCGCCATGAAGGTGTAGCCAAGATCGCGGCATTTCGGCACGAGCGCGTTGTTGTGGACGAGAATGCCGGCGGCCTTGCCGTGCTTCTTGGCCGCGTCGCTGACCTTCTGCAGCACGGCAACGAACTGCGGGCTCTCGAGTTGATCGCGGATGCCCATGTTATACGACAGATCCGTCGGCCCGACAAACATCACATCCGCACCGTCGACCGCCGCAATCTCGTCGATGTTCTTCACCGCCTCCGGCGTCTCGATCTGAATCACGGTAAGCAGGCGCTCGTGGGCATGGGCGTAGTATTCCTCGAAGTCCCCGCCGAAACCGGCCCCCCGGTTGAACTTCGCGACTCCGCGAATGCCGTGCGGCGGATACCGCGTGGCCGCGACCGCGGCGCGTGCCTCGGCGGCCGAACTGACGAGGGGCACCATCACGCCAAAAGCGCCGGCATCGAGCACCCGCTTGAAGCGCGGCGTCTCGTTGGCCGCGATGCGCACGACGGGAAAGGCGGGAGTCGCCGCGGCCGCGTGCAGCTGATGCAGCAACGTGTCTTCGCCACCCGGTCCATGCTCGTGATCGATGAGCAGCCAGTCGAACCCGGCAAGGCCGGCGACCTCGACTGTGATCGGCGAGCCGAGATTGAGAAACGTGCCACAAACCCATTCACGGGCGAGCACGCGTTTGCGGAAGTCAGGGGGGAGTTTCATGGAGGGAAAGTTGAGAGCGGGAGGTTGATTGCTGCGGGCGGAGGCTAAAGTTCTGGAGGCACTCCGCCCATCAGAGCGACGTGTAAAGCCGGTACAACGCCTGCGTGCCGCAATCCTCCCAACCGCACGCCGCGACCTGGTCGTAGAGCTTTTTCGCGCCCGCGAGGCCGGGGAGATCGAGCCTCAGCTCGGCGGCACTTTCGAGTGCGATCCGCATGTCCTTCAAAATGTGCTTCACGTAAAATCCCGGGGCAAAATTGTCGCCCAAGGCCCGCGGTCCGAGGTTCGTCATGGCCCAGCTGCCGGCCGCACCACCGCTGATGCTGGCGTGCACCGCGGCGGGGTCCAACCCGGCCTTCCTGGCATACGCGAGCGCTTCGCACCATGCGACCATGCCGACCGCGACCGCGATCTGGTTGGCCATCTTGCAGTGCTGGCCGGCGCCGGCGCCGCCGAGGAGCGCGATGTTCCTGCCCATCACATCGAACAGCGGCTTCGCCCGCGCAAACGCGGCCGCTTCGCCACCCACCATGATCACCAGCCGAGCCTCGCGGGCCCCGATGTCCCCGCCCGACACGGGGGCGTCGAGGGCGGCGAGGCCGCGTCGGGCCGCTGCCTCCGCGATCCGGCGCGCCAGCACGGGACTCGACGTGGTCATGTCGATCAGCAGCGCGGCCGGACGCGCCCGCTCGACGATGCCGCCCGCGCCGAGATAACTCGATTCCACATCCGTCGGAAATCCAAGCATCGTGATCACGACCGCCGCCGCCGCCGCCGCACTGCCGGCATTTTCGTGCCACGTTGCGCCGGCCGCGAGCAGCGCGGACGCCTTTTCCTTCGTGCGATTGTGGACGTGCAGCACGTGGCCGGCTTGCTGGAGATGACCGACCATGCTGCGACCCATGACACCGGTGCCGATGAATGCGATGGATTGGGGAGCAGACATGATGCGTGAAACGGAGAGGGTTGATAAACGCTGTCAAAATGCAAACCACCCGTCCAGCGCGGGCGATGAAATTTTGTCCCCCGCGGACCGCCGCGTCCGCTCGCCAAAACCCCGCCAGCCGGCTAGAACGTGGGGCAAATGAATATCTGGCCGTTGCGCCGCGTCTAAAGGGCAGATACGTTACGATCCAGATCCAGTTCGGGAAGAAATACCAACGCCACGCTCCGCCATGAAAAATCCTCGTCGCGTGCTCTGCCTTCTGCTCGTCGCCGGGACCTCGCTGTTCGCCCAAGGTCCCCGCGAACAACCGCCCGTGACACTTGCGCCTCCAGCCGCATTTCAGCGCACGCCGGATGAACTCGATCAGTTGCTCGGCCCGATCGCACTTTATCCGGACGCGTTGATCGCGCTCATTCTGCCCGCGGCCACGGTGCCGGCCGACATCGTGCTTGCCGCCCGCTACCTGCACGACAACCCCGGCAGTCTCTCCCAGGTGGAGAACCGCGCGTGGGACGACAGCGTGAAATCGCTGGCCCATTATCCGGAGGTCCTGCAGTGGATGGACGAGAATCTCACGTGGACGAAACAGGTCGGCGAAGCCTTCATCGAGGAACCGGCCGAGGTCATGAAGGCCATCCAACGCCTGCGGGCGCGCGCCCGCGCTGCCGGCACCCTTGTCGACACTCCGCAGCAGCAGGTGCTGGCGGAGGCCGACGTGGTTCGAATTGTGCCCGCGCAGCCCGACGTCATCTACGTGCCCTACTACGAACCCGCCCTGATGTATGGAGCCCGGCCACTCTACTATTCGCAGCCGCTGATCACCTTTGGGGTCGGGTTTTCAGTGGGCTCGTGGCTGGCGTACGACTGCGACTGGCGGCAGCGGACAATCTGGATCGGCAACCGTCATCGCAGCTGGCAACGCCACGACTGGCGCCGGCCGGTCGTGCCGATCCAGCCGACCTACTTCAATCCCGCGGTCGCTCGTCCATGGCGCCCGCCCGCCCGCCCGCTCCGTCCCGCGGTGGCGCCAACCTATTATTCCCGCGGCCCGATCGCCGAACCAGTACATCGGCCCTCCGTTGCCCGCCCGGCCCCACAAGCGTTTGCAAATCGGAGCGCGCCGTCCGCCGCGCGGGCGACGGCAACCACGCTTCCCCCTCCCAGCGAGTCGCCCCCGGCCAGCGTTGCCCCCGAACCCCCGCGGAAGCAGTTCGGTCCGCGCGTCGTGAGGCCGAGCCCCAGGCCAGACGCCACGACGCCTTCGGTGCCGGCGGCCGACCTGCCGAATCAGGGCGCATCCGTGAACCGACGGCCGCCGCCCGCAAGGACGCCCGAGACGACCGTGCCGCGCGATCGCACCTTCCCGCGCACCACCGTCAACGCTTTGCCCGCGCAGACCGCACCACCGCTGGCAAACGTGGCGCCAGCGATGCCGACCGGACCGAATCCCGGACCCAGGCCAGGTCGCTCGAATCCGCGTCCCTCGCCCGCCCTGGCCGTGGCCCCGCCGATCCAGACTGCAGCCACGCCGCTGCCGACGGTGCCCGCCCACCGACCGTCCACCTCTCCACCGCCGGTCTCAACTCCGCCCGCAACGACAAAGCCGGCAAACCCACCCGGCGAAGCGAACGAGCGCCGACGCCAAAACGAACCGTAGCCGGCATCCGCCGCCGCGGCCGTTGGCGGGCCTAGAGCGCGATCTCCTTGAACTTCGGATCGCTCAGCATCTGATCCAGCTGCTTGCGCTCGATGAAGGCGCGCACCGTCCGATTCTCAGGGAAACGCTTCGCGATCTTCTCGAGCAACGCGCGCCCATTGTCGGCCCGGCCCAGGAGCGCGAGCGCCGTGACCTGCCCGAGCCAGGGCTCGACGTCGGTCTTGCCGCGCTTGGCTTCCGTCTCGTAGGCGCGAAGTGCGCTTTCGTAACTGCCCTTGGCGCGACCCCGATTGCCCAGTCGCATCTGAGCCGATCCCAGGGTGACCCAATAGGCGCCCGTATCCGGGCAAAGCCCCACCACTTTGGTCATCACGGATTCCACGCGGGCGTAATCGCGCAACGTCAGCGCAAACTCAGCCTCGCTCGCGAGATGGGCCGCCTCCTTTCGCTGCAGCTCGGTGATCTCTTTTTGCCGGCCGCAGCCGCTGCCAAGCAGCAGCGCGACGGCCAAAAAAACCAATGAAAGGCGGATGTTCTGCATTGAATTGAGTTTTCGCGCCACTGCTGTCCGGTTATTAATAGTTGATGACTAGCTGGTTAGGATCGTCGCCAAGCGGATTCGAGAGTCCAAGTTCCGTAAACAGTTCATGTACCTCCACTTGCTCAAACATGCTCACGCTCAAAA
>JBIJCX010000317.1:0-9953 GCA_044344465.1 Opitutaceae bacterium | reverse complement strand
TGGCCGGGCCTTGCCCCACGGCGGACCCGGCGGCTGCGATTCGGCGCGCCACTGGCCTTCGCCGAGGTAGCTTTTCACGGTGCTGAAATTGCGCGTGAAGTAGCACGCCGGGACTTCCTGCGGCGAGAGTCTCGCCGGGCCCCAGCGGTCACCGTGGGCGCGTTGGGCAATGAATTCACAGCGCACGACGACGACGTCCGGCATCCCGGGCTCGAAGCCGGTCCACTGGCGCATGAGGGCCGTGGCCTCCTCGTCGGGCATGTCCCAGAGTTTCGGAATGGTCTCGCCGTAGAGCGTGTGATCGCCGAGGCGCTTGAAGGCGGTGACGCGGGCCCACGAGGAAACGCCGCCGCCCTGGATGGGATTCCACGACCAGGGACTCCACGCCTTGCTCTGGCCGTCGCCTCTGCGATCGAGGCGGAGGCCGGCGTAATAGGACTGCTGGATGAGGCGCCCGGGGTCGGCGGAGTTGACCATGTTTTTCGGATACGCGGTCCAGGAGAGCCACGTGATGGCGGCGCCCTTGGCGCGATCGATGCCGACCGTGACGGTGCCATTGTCGAGCAGGAGCCGATCGTCGGCCCGGGTGGGGGCGCCCCACGCGAGAGTTACCGAAGCGATCAGGATGAGCACGACCGGGAGGATGGAACGTGAGAGGGGGTTCATTCGCTTTGGGTCCGAAACCCCGAAGCTGGCTTCGGCTTGGTTGGCTGTAGGAGCGGCTTTATGCCGCGATGGATGGGTGAAATCGCGGGATAAAGCCGCTCCTACAGTTTTCGGCCAATGTCTTGGAGCTCGCTCCGGGAATCGTGACTCGGGGCAAATGGCGATCGGATCAATGCGACGCCGCGCCCGCGGGTGTCCACCACGCGTCGAGTTTTTTCTGCAGCTGGCGCACGCGGTCGGGTTGCCGGGCCGCCAGATCGCTTTTCTCCCATGGATCCTGCTGCAAATCGTAAAGCTCGGGCGGGCCGGCCGGGCGATTGCGCGCATCGGGCACGATCAGCTTGAACCACCCGTCGATAATCCAGCGGTGTTCGAGGCTGCGGGTCGGGGCGTCGACGTCGGCAATGTTGTGCGCGAACTGTTCGCCGAAGATCGTGGTGCGGCGCGCCACGGCGGTCGCGTCGGTGAGATTGAGGCCGGGCAGGTTCCGCGGCACGGGCGTCTGCAGCAGCGCGGCCAGCGTCGGCCAGAGATCGACGTTGCTGGCGAGGTGTTCACGGTCGAGGCGCGGGGTCACGTGGCCGGGCCACGAAATCATGATCGGCGTGCGATGACCGCCTTCGTACGGCGTGAGCTTGGAGCGCGGGGCGAACCGGTTGGCTTTTTCGGGATCCTGGATCCAGCCGTTGTCCGTCGTGTAGATCACGATCGTGTTTTCCCGCAGGCCCTTTTGGTCGAGATAGCCGAGGAGTTCGCCGCAGGTGCGGTCGAACCACTCGACGGACGCCCAGTAGCGCGCAACGGGATCGCTCGGCGCGCGCGGCGCGTATTTTGCGACGAGTTCGGCCGGCGCCGTATGCGGCGAGTGCGGCAGCATCGGGGCATACCAGACCAGCCACGGCTGTTTTCCGGATTGCTCGATGAACTGCGTGATCGGCGCAAGGCCCTTGCGGCCGATGTCGAGGCCAACGTCACCGTGGCGGCTGCCCTTGGCTTCGCCCTGCGTCATCGCATGGGTGAAACCCGCGGTTTTCACCGGATCTCCCTCCCACCATTTCCCCGTCTCAAGGGCGCGATAGCCGCGGGCCGTGAGGTCGCGGATGAAGTTCGGCCGGGAACGAAAATTCCCGACGATCGTGTCGTAATAGCGGGCGTACTTCGGGTTGCCGCGTGCGGCCATAGCGTTGACGCCCTGGTCGGGCAGGGTCGGATCGTTGCCGGTGACGCCATGCTGGTGCGGATACAGACCGGTCGCGATGCTCGTGAGCGAGGGACGGCAGAGCGGCACCGGCGAATAGCCGCGCTGAAACGTGAGCGACTGCGCGGCCAGCCGGTCGAGGCTGGGCGTGGCGATCTGCGGGTGACCCATGAAACCGTAGTCCTGCCAGCCTTGATCGTCCGAGATGATGACGACGATGTTGGGCTTTGGGGCGGCAGGTGCCGCGCTCAGCACCGCGCTGCAGAGAGCGCCCAGAACGATGTTCACCAGCAGGAGACGGATTTGTTTCATGATCGAGAAGGGGGCGAAGGTCGGGATGAAGGGGATGACGTTCGCGCTGCCTGGCGCGGCGCGAGTTCGGGAAGTCGGACCTCGGCGGGGCACCGGGCGCAAAGCAAAAATGCCCTGCGCCTCGGGGCAAAACAGGTTCGGACAGGAAACGATTCCTTTTTCGGATTGTATTCAAGGAAAAATCTGTTGGCTTCGGCGAAATCCGGGCGATGAGGCGGGGCGCCTCCACCCGACGTTTGCCGCGGCGGCGGCCGGATCGCCACCTCTCTGTTTCCCAACCGATGAACTCACCCTTTGCCTTCGTTCCCTTCGCCCGGGTGGCGCTGCTGGGTCTGGTGGTGCTGTTGCCGTTCGGCATCTCCATCGCTGGCGCGCAGCCGGCGACGGCCGCGATCAAGGTCGCCGCGCTGCGCTGCGAATACCTCGACGCTCCGGAAAACATCGAAGCTCCCGCGCCGCGCTTGTCCTGGCGCATCGAGTCCGGGCGCCGCGGTGCGGCCCAGTCGGCGTGGCAGGTCCGGGTCGCGTCCTCGGCCGCACGGCTTGCCGCGGGCGAGGCTGATCTTTGGGACAGCGGCCGCGTTGCCGGCGAAGCTACAAACCAGGTGGCGTATGCCGGCCGCGCACTCGCCGCGCGTGCCGAGTGTTTTTGGCAGGTGCAGGTTTGGGATGAACGCGATCAACCCTCCGGTTGGAGCCCGCCGGCCCGTTGGTCAATGGGCTTGCTGCAAGCGTCGGACTGGCGGGCCGAGTGGATCTCGCACCGCGACGACGAGCCACTGCATACCGATCGCAAGACGTTGCACCTGCCGGCGCCGCGCCATTTCCGGAAAGAGTTCGCGGCCGCCAAGACGGTCCGACGCGCGACCGTCTTCGCGTCGGCGCTCGGCCTCTACGATCTCTACTGCAACGGCCGGCGGGTTGGCGACGCCTTCTTCCAGCCCGGCTGGTCCGACTATCTGCAACGCGCCTACTACCGCAGCCACGACGTCACGGCGCTGGTGCGTTCCGGCGCGACCAACGCGCTCGGGGCCGTTGTCGCCGAGGGCTGGTATTCCGGCTATGTCGGCTACGGGCTGCTCGTCGGTTACGGTCCCAACAAGGTCGGCCGCTATTTCTATGGCAAGACGCCCGCCTTCCTGGCTCAGCTCGAAATCGACTACACCGACGGCACCCGCGAGACCGTCGTCACGGACGGCAGCTGGCGGGTCACCGATCGCGGACCCACGCGCGAAGCGGATCTCATCATGGGCGAGAGCTACGATGCCCGCGCCGAGCTCGGCGCCTGGTCCACGGCCGGCTACGACGCGACAGCGTGGACTCCGGTCGTGCGCGCGGAGACGAACCCGCGACCGAAGGCGGTCTACTCCGACACTGCCGGCCAGCGCGAGATGGATCTCGGCTTCGTCAAGCCGCCGCGACTGCAGGCCTACTCCGCGCCGCCGATTCGCGTGACGCAGGAACTGGCCGCCCAACGCGTGACCGAGCCGAAGCCCGGCGTCTACATCTTCGATCTGGGCCAGAATTTCGCGGGGATCGTGCGCCTCAAGATCAAAGGCGCCGCGGGCACGCGGGTGCGCCTGCGCTTCGGCGAGATGCTGCACCGGGACGGCACGTTGATGACGGAGAACCTGCGCAAGGCCCGGGCCACCGACACGTACACGCTGCGCGGCGATCCGGCCGGCGAGACGTGGTCGCCGCGCTTCACCTATCACGGATTCCAATACGTCGAGCTCACCGGCCTCGCCGAAAAACCGGCGCCGGACGCGATCGCGGGGCTCGTGCTGCACAACGACACGCCGCTCACGGGCAGCTTCGAGTGCAGCGACCCGGTGCTGACGCAGTTCGGCCGCAACGCCCAATGGACGCAGCGCGCGAATTTCGTCGAGATTCCCACCGATTGCCCGCAGCGCGACGAACGCCTCGGCTGGATGGGCGACGCGCAGGCCTACATCCGCACCGCCACCTTCAACGCCGATGTGGCCGCGTTTTTCACCAAGTGGATCGACGATGTCGAGGAGGCGCAGCGCAGCTTCGGCGCCTATCCCGACTATGCCCCGTATCCGATGGCCCACGGCGGTGCCGGCAAAACGTTTGGCACCGGCTGGACCGATGCCGGCATCATCTGTCCCTGGACGATCTGGAAAACCTACGGCGACACGCGGCTGCTCGAGCGTCATTGGAAATCCATGACGCGCTTCATGGCGTGGCGGCATGCCAGCACCGCGGTCGATGGCCTGGGCACGAGCCTCGGCAATCCCTGGGGCGACTGGCTGAACGTCAACGAGACGACACCGGTCGAGTTCATTGACACCTGCTACCACGCGCTCGACTGCGCGCTGATGGCCGAAATGGCCGAGGCGATCGGCCGGCCGCTGGAGGCCGC
Source organism: Opitutaceae bacterium (assembly GCA_044344465.1). GTDB lineage: Bacteria > Verrucomicrobiota > Verrucomicrobiia > Opitutales > Opitutaceae > ER46. Next base: position 5,391 of record JBIJCX010000317.1, on the reverse strand, counting down.
CAACTACCGGGCCCGCCGCGCCAAGACCCAGGCGGCATTTGCGCAGGCGTATCTCAAGGCCGACGGCACGCTCGCGGTCGAAACCCAGTCCGCCTACGTGCTGGCGCTGTGGGTCGGGCTGATCCCGGAAAAGCAAATCTCCGCCGCGGCCACCACGCTGGCCGCGCGCATCGCAAGGAACGACCACCGCATGGCGACCGGTTTTCTCGGCACGCGTTCGCTGCTGCCGGCCCTCTCCGCCCACGGCCAGCACGATCTCGCCACGCGCCTGTTCCAGAGTCGCAAGTTCCCGAGCTGGGGTTACGAAGTCTCGAACGGCGCGAACACGGTCTGGGAGCGTTGGGACAGCTACACCGTGGAGCACGGTTTCAACGGCGCGAACGGCAAGCAGAACTCGGCGATGAACAGTTTCAGCCACTACGCCTTCGGCTCCGTGATGGAGTGGGCTTATCGTGTGCTCGCGGGCATCGACACCGACGGCCCCGGCTACCGCCGCATCGTGATCCGCCCGCGGTCACCCACGCCGGGCAGCAATCCGGAGCAGACGCCGATCCACTGGGTAAAGGCGCACTACGATTCCATCAACGGCCGGATCGCGAGCGCGTGGAAACTCGAGGGCGGCGCGTTCACGCTCGACGTCACCATTCCCGCCAACACCACCGCGAGCGTCTTCCTGCCTGCGGCGACGCCGGAGCGCGTGAGCGAGGGTGGGGCGCCGCTGGCCAAGGCGGCGGGCATCCGCTCCGTCGCCGCGACCGGCGATGCCCTCAAGGTCGAGATTGGCGCCGGGAGCTATCGCTTCGAGGTGCGACGGTGAGTCCGCCGCGGGAACCGCGCCGGCGGACTTGCCGTCGGTGCCGGGTGCGTTACCGTCCACGCGATGCCCGCCACTTTCCGCGGGATGTCATCCGCCAAAGCAGTTCATCCGCCTTTCCCCGCGCACCTGCCCTTCCGCACCAAATTCACGTGGGCGCTCGGGTCGCTCGGCGACAACTACGCGGGCAACACCATCAGCCAGCTCAAGGACGCCGTTTACACGGTCGCGCTGGGGTGCCGCCCGAGCTGATCGGCTGGGGCATGCAGGGGGTATGGCTGATGTCGGCGACGATGAATGCCGACGTGTGCGACAGTGACGAACTTGCGACCGGCCTGCGCCGCGAGGGTTGTATGGCGCGGTGTTCGCGCTGGAGCAGAAGATCGCGTTCGCGGTGGCGGCGCTGCTCGGCGGCTATCTGGTGAGCCGGTGCGGGTATGTCGCGGGTTCGAATCCGGGGATGCCGACACTGCTGCAATTGCGCGCGACCCTCGTGGCCACGCCGCTGGTCGGGCTTGGCCTCGCCGCTGCGTTCATCGCCGGTTATCCGCTCTCGCGGACGCGACTCGGCGAGATTCAGGCCTTGCTCAAGTCACGGCGCGCACGTCCCACCCTCTGAACCGGTCGGGGCAGAAATCCGCCGCCCGGCGCCGCGGTTCATGGGTAACTTTCTGATTCCATCGGACGCCCGGTGAGCGATACACTTTTCCTCCAAACTATCCGATGAGAGCCCGCCTGATCGATGTCGCCGCCCGCGCTGGAGTTGCCCCCAACACGGCCTCGACGATTCTCAACAACCGGCCGGACTCGTGGGCCTCGAAGGAGACGCGGGAGCGCGTGTTGCTGGCGGCGAAGGAACTCAATTATCGCCCGAGCAAGGCGGCGCTCGCCGTGCGGCTCGGACGCTTCCACACCATCGGCCTGGTCGTGCCGGATCTCCACAATCCGTTCTATCCCGTGCTCGCGGATTATCTCGATCAGGCGGTCGCCGCTCACGGCTACGATCTCATCCTCGAGCACACCCGCAACGATCTGGCTTCGGAACAGCACTGTTTCCAGTCGATCCTGGATCGCCAGGTCGACGGCGCGGCGCTGATCGTGAGCGACCCCGATCTGCACCGGCCCTTCCTCACGGGCCTCGCCGCCAGTGGTCCGCCGGTCGTCGCACTCGCCGCCAAGCCGGATGTGCCGTTGCCCGTGGACTCCGTGGTGAGCGATTTTTCGCGGGGATTTGCGCAGGCGATCGATCACCTTGTCCGGCTCGGGCACCGGCGATTTGCCTTCCTTTGCGCGCTGGCCACCGGGCAGGACGACGGCCGGCGGCCGGAACTTTTCCGCAGCCGGCTCGGGGCGCAGGGCATCCCGCCGGAGAACATTGCGTTTGTCCGCTGCGAGCATCAGGTCGCGAGCGCCCGGGACGCGTTTCGCGATCACCTCCGGCAGACGAAGTCGAAACGCCCGACCGCGCTGATTGCGATGAACGATCTTTCCGCCATTGGCGCGATCCGGGCGGCGGCGGATGAGGCGATGAGCGTGCCGCGAGACCTGTCGATCATCGGCGTCGACAACATCCCGCTGGGCGAATTCCTTCCCGTCGCGCTCACGACCATCTCGCAGCCGATCCAGGAAATGGTCGCCCGCACCGCGAGCCTGTTGATTCGACGCATCGAGGGAAAAGCATCCACGCGGCCGTCGCAGACCGTCTTCCCGACCGAGCTGATCGTCCGCGAGAGCACGGGTGAGCCTCCGGGCCGGTAGGGCCGGAGAGGGGCGCGTCGTGAGTCGTGAACGCGGCGTCGCGCTTCGTGCTGACCCGGGCCAGATAGCGACGCGACGCGTCGTCCGCATAGATGACAGTGACCTGATGATTGATCACCCCTTCATCGGTCGTTTGGCGACGAGTCACCCCGTGACGCCGGTATTCACCTTTGGGTTGCAGGGCAAACGTGTGCACCTCCTTCACCTTGGCTTGAACGACTTCGCCCTCGGTGATCAACCGGGCTCCGCGGCGCCGGCGAATCCAGTTGAGGGTGGCGAGGCCCGCGGCAATCGCGGGCAAGGGTGCCAGCGCAAACATATACCAGGCCGATCGGGCGTTGCGCCTCGCCCCGACTGGACACGCCACCGGCGGATCACGGCGCAGATACCGCACGCGCACGAACTCCCCTTTTCGCCATTGCGGATCGGTGACATAGCACTGACCGGTGAGCGTGAAGGGTCGGGTTGATGCCGGGCTTCCGCCCGCTTCGACCGCAGTGTGCGCGGGCAGAAGGCGGGGAGGTATTTCCTTTGGGGCGTAGCGGAATCGGTACGCATACACCCAACTCAGGTTGGACGTGAGGCTGTTGTCCTCCCAGTGACCGGCCACGATTTCACCCGGCGCCGAGCCGACGGTGCGATCGCCGCCAAACCGGAGCCGGAGGGTCTCGATCTATCCTTTCGGAGCCACCACCCACATCAGTCCGAGACCGAGGGCCAGGCAGCACCCGTTTGCCACCAGACGGCCCAGAGGCTTCTCCTGGTTCCGGGCTTCCCGCAGCATCGCGCGCGAAACCTGGCGCGGCGGTGGCGTGATTAACAACGCTGCGAGTTCTTCTTTCAGCGATGCCATGATGAATGATTGCCGGCAGCCGCACCTATCACGGCTGATTGGACGAGGCCTGACGCGTGAAACCCTAACCGCGCGGCGCGCGGGAGTGAATGCAAAACTGGCGCGTCCGGTGCGCCCTGAGCATCGGACTCACGCTACGCCTGCAACAATCCCTTGAGATCGCCGAGCGACAGCGTCGCGGCGATGGCGTCGCTGGCCTCGAACACGCCGGCGAGGAGTGCGCGCTTTTCAGCCTGCAGCGCGAGAACCTTTTCTTCTACGGTCCCGGCGGCGATGAGCTTGTAACTCGTTACGACGCGCGTCTGGCCGATGCGGTGCGCGCGGTCCGTGGCCTGCGCCTCGGCCGCCGGGTTCCACCAAGGATCGTAGTGCACAACGGTGTCGGCGCCCGTCAGGTTGAGCCCCGTGCCGCCGGCCTTGAGTGAGAGCAGGAAAAGCGGAACATCGGACGACGCTTGGAACCGATCGACCTCGGCCTGGCGGGCGCGCGTCGTCATCGAGCCGTCGAGGTAGCAGTGGGCGATCTCTTGCGCATCGAGCTCGATGCGGAGGAGGGCGAGGAGCGAGGTGAATTGGGAAAACACAAGCACGCGATGACCATCGTCGACCGCCTCGGCGAGAAGCTCGTTGAAGGCGTCGAGTTTGGCGGAGTCGGCGTACGGTTCCGCCTGCAGGAGCGGCTTGAGGCCGCGATTGCCTTCGGGAACCGTCGCATCGCGGCGCAAGCCCGATCCTGCAGCGTCCACTCTCGGGTCCGATTCGCGGCTTGGCTCCGCTCCTGCCGAGGGGGCGGCCGGCACCAGCCGCGGGTCGCAGCAGATTTGGCGGAGACGGAGCAGTTGTGTCAGAGCGGCGAACTTGAGTTTCGCGACGCTCGCGCCGCCGGCCTCGAGGTCGAAGAGTGCGCGTTCGGATTTTTCCTGGGTGTCGCGATAGAGCTTTGCCTGGGCCGGGGTGAGTTCGCACCAGATGACGTTCTCGAGCTTGGCGGGCAGTTCGGGTGCGACGGCCTGCTTCGTGCGCCGGAGAATATAGGGCGCGGTCTGCGCCCGGAGGCGGTCATCGAACCACGCGCGCTCGTCGCTGCGCAGGCCGGCCGGCACGCGCGCGATGTAGCCGGGCAGGATGAATTCGAAGAGCGAGCGCAGATCGTCGAGCGAGTTCTCGAGCGGCGTGCCCGTGAGCAGGAAACGCGCGCGGGCCCGGAGCGCGCGGAGGGCCGCGGCATTCTGGGAACGGCGGTTTTTGATGTGCTGGGCCTCGTCGGCGATGATGCCCGCGAACTCGATCTCCGCGAAGAGCGCCTGATCGCGGGCGAGCGTGCCATAGCTGGTGATGATCAGATCGTGCGCGACAAAGTCGCCCGGCGCGATCAACCGGTGGTCGGCGTGGTGGACGAAGACCCGGAGTTGCGGGGCAAACCGTGCGGCCTCGCGCCGCCAGTTTTCGAGCAGCGACGCGGGACAGACGACGAGGGACAGGTAGGTCAGGTCTGGGACCTGACCCGCTTTGAGCGCACTCAGCAGCGCGAGTGCCTGCAGCGTTTTGCCCAGGCCCATTTCATCGGCGAGAATCCCGCCGAGCCCGTGGCCATGGAGATGCCACAGCCACGCGGCCCCGAGGCGCTGGTAGGGCCGGAGCTGCGCGTGCAACGCGGCGGGCATCGGCGCGGGCGCGAGGGTCGAGAGATTGCGCAGCGCGGCGCTGCGCGTGCGCCACGCCTCGGGCGGCTGGAAGCCGGGGGACAGCTCCTCCAAAATCTCCTCCGCCTCGGCGGCGCGGGCCGCCGGGATGCGCTGCGTGCGGCGCGGCGTGAGCCCGGCCGACGGATCGCCAGCCAGCGCCCGTTGTGCGGCCGTGAGCTGCGCAAGCTTGGCGGCGTCGAGGAGAAAAATTTTGCCGTCAGTCTCGAGGTACCCGCGGTTCGCCGCGACGGCGGATCGGATCGTGGTGTCGTCAGCGGACC
>JBIJCX010000656.1:0-2729 GCA_044344465.1 Opitutaceae bacterium | reverse complement strand
TGCAGAAATCCACGCATTCGAGAATTTCGGCACAGATCCGAAGTCCATCGTCAACTGATACGGACGCGCGAGGCTGGTGCGCTAGGCATCGTGATCTGCGTCAGTCTGGCGCGTTTCTATTTGGACCGATATTGAGACAACTCCGTGGCTCACCTCGGTACGAGCTGGGGTGTTTGTCGCGAGCAGACCCCCGATTTGGAAACAGCGAAATTCGCCGTGATTGCGGTCGGAATCGGATTCCCGGCCTGTCCTAACTGAGCGCATGCGCCTTGGGGGTTGAGTCACGGCCGGCGGATGCGAGGGCCGAATGGCGCCCTTCAACCCGGCCGCCGCGCGGCTGGTTGGGCCGGAGCGAAGCAGCGGTGGCGCCGCTGCGCACACGGCGCCCACCCCCAGGCGGGCCGTGCCGGCTATTCCGGCGAGGCGACGACAACAATGACCGGTCAAATCACGAGGTTGTTGGAGCGCGCGCGGCCGGCCCCACCCCGCAGGGCTGGGCTCTATTTGGCGTGAAACAGTTCGGATTCGCCGGCGACGATCAGGCCGGCGGGCGGCTTGACGGCGGTACGCAACAGGCGCGCGTGCGTGGCCCAGAAATCGAGCCGGGCCACGTCGGCGGAGACAAAGACGAGGGCAGGGGAGCACGCGCGGGCGAGCGACGTGGCCGGCTCGCGCACCGCCCCGGCAAAGCGCACGCACACCAGGGTGGTGCCACCAAGGTCGGTGAGCCGCGCGATCAAACGGTGAACATCGGACAGGGATACGGCGCGCGGATCGACGCGCAGGGACTGCACGCCCCGGATCGGTTCGCCGTTGGCGATCGGCAACGCGGCGAGACGCGGGCTCCACTCCTCGCCCACGTCGACGATCAACATGCCGTCGAGCAGGCGCTCCGCCTCCTCGATGACGGTGGACCAGAAAACCTCCTCCGCCGGCGCCGGTTGCGCGCTCCAGATCGCGAGCGGGGCCGCCATCCCGTCGCGCGTTGAAATCCACTGCAACCAGAGCCGCTCAACCGCGCCGCGCCAATCGGCGCGGGTGTCGCGCCGGCTCAACACCGTCCACACCGGGCTCTGATAAAGCCGTTTCGCCTCGGCCGCGGTACGCAGGCGGCTGTCGATCAGCTCGCCGCCCACTCCGGCGGCCAGGCCGAGTCCGCAGCCGAGGACGGATCCGGCCGCGGCGAAGATCAGGAGCTTCAGCCAGCGGGGGCGTACACCCACGCCCTCCGGGTTCGCGGTGGAGAACAGCTGAAAATATCCCGGGGCGTTCTCTTCAAAATGCTGCGCCTCGCGCAAACGGGCGACGAGCATGCGGCGCGGCGCCTCCAGCGCCAGCCGCTGCTGCTGCAGTTGGGTGAACTTGGAGGATTTCTGTGGCATCGCCGCCAGCTGCTTCTGGTTTTCCGCCCGCAGGCGCTCGAGCTCCGGCAGCTGCCGCAGGAATCCGACGCGCTGCGCTTTGACCTCCATCACCTGCAGGAAGAGCGTGGTCCCGAGGGCCGTCGACGAAACGGACATGGGATTGAACTCCTTCTTCTGCTGGCGCTGATAGTCGCCCTGCAGCTTCGTCATCTGCTCCCGCAATTCCTGTACGACCGGACTCCCGTCCCCGAAGGCCGTCTGGGCATCCAGGAGCTCCCGTTGCAGCAGGTCGACTCGCTCGCGCACGGGAATCATCCTCGCCAGTTCAGTCTCAAGGCTCCGCAGCCGCGTTTCCGTGGCGAACAGGCTGCTGCGGGTCGACTCAATCCTGAGATCGAGTTCCCCCATGGCCCGCAGATAGGCTTCGACCTGTCGATCCACGTCGACCACCCCTTCGTGCTGGGCGAGTTCCATCATCTCGCGATTGAGCCGCTTGATCTCGGTCTCGGTCCGCTCGATCTGGGCCTGCGCATACACCCGAACCTCGCGGCTTTCGCGGGTCTGGAGCTCACGCGAAAACTGGACGATTTCCTGACCCCACAGGTTGGCAAGCGCGACGGTGTCTTCGCGGCTCGTGTAGCCGGAAACGGTCAGGGTCACAAAGTCCGTTCCCTTCTGCTCCTTGGCCTCGACCGAAAGCCGCAGCAGGGGCAGCGAGACGGCCGGTTCGGCCCGGGTGGCCACGCGGCCGAGGACGTTGTCGGAGAGCGCCGTGCCGATCAGGGTGGCATTGTTGATCGCCCGCGGCTTGAAGGCGTCGCCGAATTCGCCCGCCCGGAACCCGACCGGGACATCGCGTTTCAGCAGCCGCACCGTGACCTCATAGCGCGTGGCGGAGCGGTAGAAGCCGGCGCCAATCCCGAGGGCGGTGCCGGCGACGACGGCCAGCGCGACCCAACGCCAGCGCGAAACAATCCCACCCAGCAGGCGCCGGGGATCGAACGGGAGCTGGGTCTCCGGCATGGCGGGCGGCGGCACCGCCGTCACGGACGTGGCCGGGACAACGGTCAGGGTGGAGGACGGTTCTGTATTCAAGCGGAGAGGGCGGCCCGGCGGTAGATGGCCGCGGTATGTTTTCCGACTTCGAGCCAGTCGAACCGTGCGGAGCGACGGAGCCCACGCGCCCGCCACGATTCGCGAGTGGCCGGTTGCAGCATTTCGGCCATGCCGGCCGCAATGTCCGCCGGGTTCTCGGGGTCGACCAGCCGCGCGGCTTCGCCGACCACTTCGCCGAGCGAACCGCGGGCGGAACATACGACCGGGCAGCCGCAGGCCATCGCCTCGATCGGCGGCAGACCGAAGCCT
>JBIJCX010000654.1:0-2737 GCA_044344465.1 Opitutaceae bacterium | reverse complement strand
TCGCCGACCCAGGTGTCGAGGCGGTAGCGGTGGAGCTGGCTCTGGACGGTGACGGATTCGGCGGGCTTGGCGAAGACGGTCTGTTCGCGCGCGAATTTCGCCCGCTGTTCGCGTATGTAGATTACCATCGCGCGGATTTCCTTTTCCGGGAGCGCGGCGGACCACGCGGGCATTTCTTTCAGGGGAAAACCATTGCGGATGCTGAGGGCGAGGCTCTCGTCGTCGCCGCCGTGAATCCAAATGTCGTCGAGCATCGACGGCGCCTGCGCTCCCTCGAGATTCTTGCCGTGGCAACTCGCGCAGAGTTCAGCGTAAGTCTGGGCAATGGTGCCGGTGCGGACGGTCTGGGCCGTGGTGCTGGCGAGCGGGAGCAGCGTCGCGACGAGCAGCCCGATGATGTTTCGGCCGTGGGAGTGGGAGCGGGTGGGGCGCATGGAGGCGCGTAACAAAGCCGAGACCCGGCGCGGTGCAATCATGCATTTGCCGGGAGAGTAGAGAGGGCACTCGGAGAAGCATCCGAAGTGATCCAGGCGCAAAGCCGAGCCTCCTCGTGCCGCCCTCACGGGATCTCGTAGACCTCGACCAGTGCGATGCCGGTCGAGCCGTTGGCGCCGGCCACTTGGATCGTGTAGGCGCCGGAACTCAGCGTCACGAGCAACGCGCTGTCGCGGCTGCCGGTGGCGAGGCCAAACGCCCCCACGCGATCCGCGGCGGCGCGGATGTCGGCGGCGTTCGGCGCGGCGTTCCAGGCGGTGTTGGTCGCGACCCGTTGCGAGCCGAAGAACAGGGTGACGACCGGCTCCGCCAGAACGCCAGAGACATCGAAGGCCACGAGGCCGGGTCCGATGGCGCGAATCAGAACCGTCTTCAGGGCGCCGTCGCCGAGGACGAGACCGGAGATGACGATGTTCGCCTCGGTGCCGACATGGGCGCGGACCGCGGTGTTGATCAATCGGGAGGACGCGGGTGAGTTCGCGGGATCGGCGTCGTAAACCTCGACGAGGGCGAGACCGGGGGTGTTGTTCACGCCGGCGGCGTGCGCGGTGTAGGACCCGGAAGGGAGCGTGATGAGCAGGGCGGAATCGGCGCCACCTTCGGGCAAGGCGAAGGCGCCGATTCGGTCGGCGGCCGCCCGGATGGCACCGGCGTTGGCGGCGGTGCTCCAGCGCGTGTTGGTCGCGATCACTCGCGAACCGGAGAGCAACGTCAGCGCGGGTTGCGCGAGCGCCTCGGTGGCGGCAATCCCGAATCCGGACAGGCCTGGCCCGACCGCGCGGATCAGCACGGTCTTGTCCGCACCGGGCGCGATGACGAAACCGGGGATCAGCACGTTGGCGCCGGTGCCGGCCTGGGCGCGTGATGCGAGGTTAAGGAGACGGCTCGCGGGCCGCGGGGCCGGCGGTTCGGCGAGCGCGGCAATCCATTGCAGCAGCAGCGACTCGGCGCCGGAGTCGCGCTCGCGGGTGGCGAGCGGTGGCATCCGGGTCGCGTCAGTCGTCGCGAGACGCTGCCACAGGCGTGAGTGCGTGGCGTCGCCGGGCACGAGCACGCGGTTCGCCGCCTCGCCGCCCGGATCGAGGAGCGCGCCGTTGACGATGCCGGCGAGCGTGAGCGGTGTCGAGGCGCGGGCATCCCACCAACCGAGCGCGGTGCCGCCGGGTTGGTGGCACATCGCGCAATTGGCGTCGAGGTAGGAGCGGGCGCGCCACGCGATCGATTGGGTCGTGTCGGTGGCCGGTGCCAGCGCCGGGAGCGTTGCCGGCGCCGGTGGCGACGACGGGCCGAGGTAACCGGCCTGCGCGAGGGCGGAGATGATGTTGGCCTTGCCGCCGGTCCAGGGGTGGTCGCGATTTAGCTGGCGGGTGTTGAAGCTGAGCGCGTGCCCGCCGGCGGGCGTGTGGCAGGTGAGGCACTCGGCCCGGCTCGGGAAACGCCACGTCTGCGGGCGCGCCGCGCCGCGTTCGAGGATCGTGAACGTCTGGTCGGTTCCGTCCTCCGGGACGAGTGTCGCATCGGTCTGCGCCTCGTTCCAGCGGTAGGTGATGCCGTAGACCCCGGTCGCGGTTTTCACGAGGAAGCGCGTCTCGATGCGTCGGGACGTCGCGGGCTCGCCCCGGGTCAGTTCGAGATCGAAGTGCTTCACCCATACGGCCCCGGGCGGGAGCGCCCACGCACCGTCGGTCGAGAAACCGAAAACGCTCGTGGTGTCGGGGAGCGCGAACCAGCGGCGTTTGCCGGCATGGTCGGACCAGAAGGAAACGTTTGGCTCGTAGGCGACGACCCCGGGTGCGGGCGTGAGCGTCCCGACATCGGCAAACGCGCCCGTGGCCGACAGCGTGGCCGGAAACGGCGTGCTGCCGGTTGCCGGACTCGCGACGAGTCGTTTGATCGATCCCTCGAGGAGGTCGGCGAGCAGGATTTCGCCGGTGACCGGGTCGATCCCAAAGGAACTGATCCCGGTGTCGGTGGCGAGACGTTGGACGCGGTCGGCGGTCACAGGACTGTCGCCATCGGGCAGGAGACTCCAAATCTGCCCGCTGACGAAATCCGCGAACAGATAATGGCCATGGAGTGCCGGGTAACGCGAACCGCGGTAAACGAGACCGCCGATGACGGATTGGCCCTGGCTGCGCGGGTAGTCCCAGATCGGGGCGATGAAGGTTGCGGCGGCCGGGGCGTTGGGTGGGCTCGCGCCCGGCGGCGGCTCGCGTGGGCCGGCGATGGTGCCCTCGCGATA
>JBIJCX010000655.1:0-2737 GCA_044344465.1 Opitutaceae bacterium | reverse complement strand
GCGGCCTCGAAATTCGACCGGCTCTACTACGGCAGTCTGCTCAACCACACGATCGAGATGATGGACGGCCGTCTCTTCCTGAGTGGTTCCGTGCGCCAGGACTGGGCCGAATACACCGTCAATACGCGAGAGGGCAAAGCGAACAAGTTCACCTACAGCGCGGGCGCCAACTATCACGTGCTCGACCGCCGCGTGGTGGCCTATGGCAATGTCGCCAGCGGCTTCAATCCCTCGCCGCAATTCGACGCGAACACCGGTGCGCTGCTGGGCAACCTGGAATCCTTCGGTGGTGAAGTCGGACTCAAGGGCGCGCTGATGGAGGATCGCTTCTCCTACACGCTGGCGCTCTTCAACGTCGAGCAGGAGAACGAAGTCACCGATAATCCGGCGAACCCCGGCGGCACCGACCTCGCCCTCCCACGTTCCATCCCCGGGGCGGGCACCCGCGCGCGCGGGCTGAGCGCCGATGTTGGCGGCCGACTGACGGCCAACCTCACGCTGTTGGCGAACATCTCCTGGACCGAGGTGCGCATCGTTAAGCACGCGACCACTGCCAGCCTCATCGGCACGCGTCCGACGGGCACGCCGGCCATGCCGGTGCGGACCTACTCGCTCGCCGCGCGCTACAATTTCCGCGAAGGCCTCCTGAGCGGCCTGCGCCTGGGCTTGACCTACCAGTTTGCAGAGCAACATCTGCGCGTCGCCCCGACCGCCACCGCCACCGCGATCTCGGTGCCGTATTACAACCAGACGGTCGACGAGTGGAGCGCGGTAGCCGGCTATGCGTTCAAGAAATTTCGGAATGGCACGCGCCTCGACGTGTCGGTGAACGTGAACAATCTCCTTGATCAAAAGGAGATGACGGTAGCCGCCTACTATCCCGAGGGCCGCACGGTGCGCTTAACTGCGGGTCTGCGCTTCTGATTTCAAGCCGCCGGCGATCATGCTGGTCTGGACAGAATCACAGCGCGGCGCGGCCGCCACCGAAGCCCGTCCGTGCCGCATCTTTCTCTTCCCTCTTTCTCTTAATCTTTCTCTTCATGGAAATCTCCGAACACCTGACGAAAGAGAAAGATAACGAGGAAGGAGAAAGATTTGAAATCGCCGCAAGCGTGATCGAAGTGGAACAATATTATACTTGGCGCCAGAATTGTTTGCGGATCAAGGCGTCCCTGTGCTCACGCGCAGGGCGACAATCAAGGCGTGCCAATTCCGATGGGTTGGCCGGCGGCATTGGCGGCGTTCCCTGCGCTCACGCGCAGGGCTACAATCAAGGCGTAGCCCGCCGCGTGAGCGGCGGGACCGAAGGTACACCCGCGAAAAATTGGGTCGCTGTGTATAGCCTGCTCCCTGTGCCCGCACCCTCCGCTAAACCAAACCTCGGTCGTGCCTGGCACCACCCGATGTTGGCCGCGCTCCGGATGGCAGCCATCGCGACGCTGCTCGGTCTTGGCGGCGTCGGGATGGGCGCCGATGTCCCTGTGCATCGAAACGTGCAATTCCAGCCAGGGCAACCGTGGCTCGATGCGCAGGGCACGCACCTCAACGCGCACGGTTTCTGCCTGCTGGATTTCGGTGGCCGCCATTATTGGTATGGTGCGCACAAGATCGCGGGCAAGACCGAGGCTGAGAAGAACGAGGCCGGCGTCCGCTGCTATGTCAGCGACGATCTGCTCAACTGGCAGGATGCCGGGCTCGTGCTGTCGGTCTTCGCGCCGGGCGCTCATCCCGATCTGGCCGAAGCCTCCATTCTCGACCGGCCCAAGGTGATCTATCACGCCGCCACCCAGAAATTCATCCTCTATTTCAAGCTCTACCCGCCCAAGTCGCAGGGCGGGAAAACCGGCACTGACTACGCCTACGTCGGTGTCGTTACCTCCACTCACCCGACCGGGCCGTTTCATTACCAGGGCCGCTTCCTCGGCGGCAACAGCCCGTTCGGCACGGGTGACTTCGCCCTATTTGCGGACACCGATGGCGCGGTTTACCATCTCGGCGTGCGCAAGCCGGACAAGGCGCAGGTCTGCGGCCGCTTGTCCGCGGACGGTTTGCGGCCCGCCGGTGACTACGTGGAGCTGGCCGGCATCACGCAGGCCACCGAAGCGCCCGCCCTGTTCCGTCGCGGAACGAAGATCTACTTCCTCGGTTCCGGCAGCAGCGGTTGGGCGCCCAACGCCGCCCGCATGTTCGTGGCGGATCGGGTCACCGGCCCGTATCAGGACCTCGGCAATCCCTGCCGCGGCGTGAATCCCCACAATAATCTCGGTCCGGAGAAAACCTTCGGCGGACAAAGCACATTTGTCTATCCCGTCGCCGGCCGCCGCGACGCGTGGATTGCCATGTTCGATATCAACCAACCGCAGAATCCCATCACCTCCGGCTACAGCTGGCTGCCCGTCGAATTCGAAGGCGACCGGCCCGTCATCCGCTGGCGCAACCAGTGGGACTTGTCTGTATTCTCAAGAGAATGAACCCGCATCCTATTTTGAAACTCCGGTCGCTGCTCGCGGCTCTGCTGCTTTCCTCCCTCTCCGCGCAGCCCATCGCCAACGACCGTTACACCGTCGCGCCCGGCGCTGATGGCGCCGTGCGAGTGACCGCAAAAGACGCCGGCACGTGGACCTTCCGGGGCGATTTCGTGGTGCTCGTGACCACGGCCGACCCGAAGCCCGCGATGCGGCCGGGCAATATCCCGCGCGTTTCCTACAATCTTCTCACCTGGCAGACGCCCACGACG
>JBIJCX010000653.1:0-2742 GCA_044344465.1 Opitutaceae bacterium | reverse complement strand
TTCCCCAGCGCCGAAGCGCAACGCGAGATCGGCATCATGCGCGTGATGCGCGAGGCCGCGTTCAAGATTCAAGGTTTACCGATCCCTCCCGTTCCGGTACCCGATGCGCCGGAACTGCTGCCCATCCGCGATGTGCCGCTCCTTTCCTGGCGCGGTTCAGCCGGAGCCAGCGGCTACAACATCGAACGTGCGCCCAAAGCGGATGGGCCGTGGGCCGTTTTGACGGAGAACGTCTCCGATGCCGACATCGCCTATCGTCCGCTCTTCAGCGACACCACCGCTCGGGTGGGGCAGACATGGTTCTACCGCGTTATTGCGCGAAATATTTCCGGAGTGTCCGGGCCGTCGAATGTCGTTGGACCGGTCAGGGTGAAGCGCGTCTGTCTCGCTGACGAATTGCAGGATTTTTCACGCGTTTACGCTAAGTCCGCCGGTCTAGAATTACGTAACGATTTCAACGCCCTCTATGCCGAGTATCTCTTCCGCGCTCGGGGCGACTCCAACGATTGGGTCAGCTACCAGGTGCCCTCGCCGATTGAGTCGGTGAAGCTCGTCGCGTTTTATGCGAAAACAGGCGGCGAACTTTCCGTTCAATTCTCGGCCGACGGTGCGGTATTCAGCACGGTAGAGCCCGCCCGCAAGGAACGCCGCTTGGGCAGTCCGATGAGTGGCCCCGCCCGTGGCCAGAGTCGCACATTGGTGGAATACGAGTGTGCAGCGCCCTCCGGAAGTCGCTATCTGAAACTCCTCTGGCACGGTCCCGCCGAACTCGACCGCGTGGAGATCCATCACTCTGGCGCCAAGTAAACTCGTTGTAAGCCGTTGTGATCCTCGCCGACTTTCTGCCGCCGAAACGGGACCGCTCTTGGGACTACGCCCGCCAGGTGGGCGTGACCCATGCGATCGCCCGTTGTCATCCGCGCGATACGGGACTGAACCCACCTTGGGACATCGATGCGCTCCGGACGGTGCAAACGAACTTCGCGGAGGCGGGTATCAAGCTGATCGGCCTGGAAGGCGACGAGTTTGACATGCGCCGGATCAAGCTCGGCCTTGCCGGACGCGACGAGGATTTGGCGCTCTATCGCCGCATGCTCGCGAACATGGGGAAACTCGGGATCGGCCTCCTCTGCTACAACTTCATGGCGACCATCGGCTGGTGCCGCACCCACACCCATGTGCCGGCGCGCGGCGGCGCGGTCACGAACCGCTTCGACTTGAGCGCGCTCGATCCCCAGCCCGTCGCGCCGGAAGATCGCGTGAGCGAAGAACAACTTTGGCAGAACTACGCGTATTTCCTGCGCGCGGTGCTGCCGGCAGCGGAGAACGCCGGGGTCACGCTGGGCCTTCACCCCGACGATCCGCCGCTCTCGCCGCTGCGCGGCGTGGGCCGCATCTTCACCAGTCCCGAAGCGTTTGCTCGGGCGATGGCGCTCAGCAACTCGCCCTCGCACCGCCTGACGTTTTGCCAGGCGAACTTTCGGCTGATGGGCGGCGACTTGGCCGCGACGGCACGCCGATTCGCCGAACGGATCGTCTTCGTTCATTTCCGGGATGTCGCGGGCACGGCGGAGGATTTTACCGAGGCGTTTCACGACAACGGCCCGACAGACATGCCCGCCATGCTGCGCCTCTACGCGGAGCTTGGTTTCCGCGGGCCTATCCGCGTCGACCATGTGCCCTCGCTGGCCGGCGAAGAAGACCTGCCGCACGGCTACGCTTACCTCGGCCGCCTCTTCGCTCTCGGCTACATGAAGGGCATCCTCGACACCGCCGGCATCGCCTACCGTTGAAGTTCGCTTTTCCTCCCATGACCTCCGCCACCCAACCCGAAGGACTTCTGCAAAAGGAAGCCAAGATGATGAAACTCGAGAAACTCATCGCCGCGCGCGAGATGATCTCGACGAAGGAATTCCCCATCCCGGTGAATGAACTGCTCGCCCGCTATGAGCAGCTTTACACCGGCGCGATTAGCGACGTGCTGCGGGAGCACGCGCTCCTCGATCAAGGCATCGGCCAACTCATCCCGCTGCGCCCCGAGCGCACCGTCGCCGGCATAGCCTTCACCGTGAAGAGCGCGCCCAACGTAAAGATCACCGGCGAGATGACCTTTCGCGGCCAGATGCTCGACGAGATGGGAGCCGGTGCTTTCGTCGTCTGGGATACCACGAATGACGAGAAAGCCACCCTCTGGGGCGGTGTCATGACCGCCACCGTCGTTGGCAAAGGCGTGAAGGCCGCGCTCATCGACGGCGGCATCCGGGACACCCACCAGATCCTCGAAAAGGATTTCCCGATCTTCTACAAATACCGCATTCCAAACGGCAGTCTCGGCCGCTGCCTCATCACGCACTACCAGATTCCGATCCTGATCCGTGGCGTCGTCATCCGCCCCGGCGACGTGATCCTCGGCGACATCGACGGCGTGGTCGTCGTGCCGCGGGACATCGCCTATGAGGTGCTCCTGCGTGCCGAGGAAATCCGCGCCAATGAAAAGAAGATCTTCGGCTGGGTCGCAGAGGGCCAGACTATCAACCAGATCACGGCCAAAGGCGGTTACTTTTAAGCCGGCTTCTCTGCTGATGGGCCTTGCGCAAGACAGTGTCCGGTCCTGCGCGGACTGATGGAGCGCTGTAGCGAATTCGACCGTTACGAGCCCGACGCAATTGGAGAAAGTGTTACAAATCAGGCGTTAAGCCGTCGATGACACCGAATCTCTTGTTTCGTGAGGAAGGCACCGCG
>JBIJCX010000652.1:0-2751 GCA_044344465.1 Opitutaceae bacterium | reverse complement strand
AGCTTTCCGGCGTCGCCGTTTCCGCATACGATGTATCCCGGTGAAATGACGCTGGAGGCGAGGGTGCCGGAGACGGTTCGCGCGGACCTGGTGGCGAAGGGCCACAATCTGAAAACCTCCCGCGCCTGGACGATGGGTTCGAATGCCGCCATTGTCGTGGATCTGAAGACGGGCGTCTTGAGCGCCGGCGCCGATCCGCGGGTCGATGCGTATGCGTGGGCCCGTTAGGCCGGCGCGGACCAGGCCGCGACCTTATCCCTCAGGAAACTCCGTCGACAGCCGCCGTAAGCCGCGGCGGGACTCATCCGGATTGGACCTATCTCCCGCCACCCTGGGCCCGGATCATTTCGGCCGGTTCTCCATCGGCGTCACGTCGCCGACCGGCGCCTGAATCCACCGTTTGAGCACGCGGGCCAGCTCCGCCTTGTGCACGGGCTTGCTGATGAAATCACACATGCCGACGGCAAAGCATCGTTCGCGGTCCGGATCGGCGGTATTCGCCGTCAACGCGACGATGGGCGGCGCCTTGCTTCCCAGCAAGGCGCGGATCTTCACCGTGGCGTCGAAACCGTCCATTTCGGGCATCCGGCAATCCATGAAGATGAGCTCAAACTGGGTTTGCTGGGTCCGCTCAACGGCCTCGGCGCCACTGACGGCCGACTCCACGATGCAGCCCAGGCGTTGGAGCAGCTGAGAACTGACCGAGCGGCTGATCTTGTCGTCGTCCACCACGAGGACGGACGGTTCCCGCCGGATTGCCGGCTTGGCCTCGCCTCCAGCCTCGAACGGCGCGCGCGAACTCGATGGCTTGGCGCCGCCCGTTCCGCGGGCCTTGCGCAATGCTTCCAGCATGACATCGGCTCGCAACAGCGGTTTGCGCACCACCGCGGTCAGGGACGGACTGAGACCGGCCGGAGGCCCCTCGTCCGGATCCCGCAACATCAATACAATCCGGGTGGTTCGCAGCGTGGCATCGTCGACCATCAGGCGGGCGAGTTCTTCACTGCCGTTCTTCGCCACCGATTCGTCGATCAGGAGTGCAAGTTCCAGTGCGTCCTCCTCCAGCGCCTCGCGCAGCAGTACCACGGCCTCGGCGAGCGTGTCGGTCGCATCGTGTTCGATGCCCAGCCGGGTGAGCATGGCCGACGCGGCCACGCGTGATGCCGCCAGATCGTCCAGTACCACGACGTGGAGTCCATCGCGCAGCGCCGTCGCAGCCCGCCCCTGCACTTCGTCGGCCGGCAGGGCGAGATCCACCCAGAATTCGGATCCACCTTCCGGCAGGCTGCGCGCCCCGATTTTTCCGCCCATCAACTCCACCAGCCGTTTGCTGATGGCCAGTTCGAGGCCGGAACCGCCGAACTTGCGCGTCGAGTTTGCGCCGGACTTCGTCGAACGGTCGAAAATCGTCGCCTGCATCTCTTCCGGAATGCCCGCGCCGGTATCGCTGACGCTAAAGTGCAACCACGTGGGGCGCTGCAACGACACGGCGGACGAACCCGGGGGCAGGCCGACGCGCAGGACGACCCGACCGCTCGCCGTAAACTTGACGGCGTTCGACATCAAGTTGAGCAGGACTTGACGCAGTCGCGCGGCATCCCCCGAAACCAGCAGTGGCACATCGGGCGCGACGATCAACACCAGTTCCAGGTCCTTCAGCAAGGCCAGGGGCGACAGGGTTTCAACGACCTCGATGAGCGGCTGCCGGAGATCGAATCCCGCGTGGCCAATCTGGATCTGTCCGGTTTCAATGCTGGAATAATCCAAGACGTCGTTGAGCGACTGGTGCAGCGATTCGGCCGAGGCCCGCAGGGTCGTCAGGTGCTCGCGCTGGTTGGGCTTTAACGAATTGTCCAGCATCAGGTCGGCCGAGCCGATGATGCCGTTGAGATGGGCGCGGATTTCCTGGCTCAAGGTGGCCAGCATTTCACTCTTCGCTTGGCTCTCCCTGGCCAACGCTTCCCGGTCCAGCTGCGCTTGATTCGCCTTTTCCTGTTCTTCGCTCACCAAGCGAAATTGTTCCGCCAGTTCCAAGGCGTATTGGCGCTGGGTGGTCCATAGTTGCCAGACCAGGAAGCCGATAGCGCACAGAGCGACGAAAACCACGGTCACCTCAAACCAGCGGTCCTCCTCCAACGCTGCTCCCAAAATGAGTGGATGCGTGACCAGGTGGAGCATGAGCAATCTTCGTCAACTCTTTCTCCTGACCTCAAACTCATAATCATGCAATGTTCCCGATGAAATCAACGGCGCAGGGCGGTGAAGGCCGTGCCGATGAGGATCAGTGCGGCCCCAACCAGTTCATGCGGGGAAAAGTGTTCGCGGAAGAAAAGCGCGCCACCCAAGGCGGTGCCGAGCGGAACCAGCATCTGCAGGAGGGAGCCTTCCGCCACCGGCAGCTCCCGGAACGCCCGCGTCATCGTGATTTGGCCCACGGCGGCAAAGATGCCCGCCAGGACCATCACGATCCAGGCGAGTGTGGTAACCGGCTCGGAGTATAGGACGGCCGGCCCGAGGCAGACCAGCAGCCCATAGACGCACTGGGCCGCGAAAATGGTCGAGGTGTGATCGGTGGCGTGCAGTTGCCGGATCGTCACGACGACATAGCCCGAGGCCAGGGCGACTAGGACGGCGAGCAAGTCATAGGGTCCCGGGGGACTGGTGGCGTCGAAGGCATTGGTCAGCAATGCGAGTCCGGTCAGCGCCGCGAGGCTGCCGGCGGCGAGCACGCGTCGAAACCGCTCGCCAATG
>JBIJCX010000651.1:0-2753 GCA_044344465.1 Opitutaceae bacterium | reverse complement strand
TTCCGGATCCAGATCCGCTTCCAGGGCTCGGAAATCCGCCGCGGCTGAGATCGATCCGGCTGGTCGGCCCGTCCGAAGATTCATGCCGCCCGCGACGTTTCAGTTCGCGTTCGAATTTCTCACGGTAATCGCCGCGCCGGCTTGAGGTCCGCGCGCCTCAGGCGTATCCCCTCAGTCGACACCCATTTCCAGAGTGAACCGTGTGAAACCATTTGGTGTAGGGCTGGACCTTGGTCCACGCCCGAGAAGCCCGTTCGGTTTCCGTCGGTACGTCAGGCACGCACCAAGGTGCGGCCCTACATTCAACTCCTAAGAAACAGCTCCGTTGTAGCCCGTCGCGTGAGCGGCGGGATTGCTGACGGTCCCTGCGCTCACGCGCAGGGCTACCAAGACCGGCGTTTTTTCCCGTCCGGTGCAAAACGCGTTTTGCGGTTGGGGCTGCATCGTTTGGCTCAGGCAGTTTCGCCGGCCCTGGTCCGCGACGGAGCCCGGCCCCGATCACGGGAAAGATTCACTTCTCCGGCAACAGCGGCTTCGGGTTCTCCATCCATCCGGCGGGCCGCTGGCCCTTGCCAGGGCGGTCCACGTCGCCGATTTCGTTCCGGGCGCGCTCGGCCATCGCGAGCAGGCGCCGCACGACGTCCGGATGCTGCGCGGAGACCTCGCGTTCCTCGCTGACATCGTTCCGCACATCGTACAACTCGAGCGGCGCAGGCTTCGTGGCGCCCTTCGGCGAATTGCCGGTGAGCTTCCTTGCCAGCGGCAGGTAGATTTTCCACGGACCGGCCCGCACGGCCTGCAACTGGTCCACGCGATAGTAACAGAAGCCCACGTCATCCCACGGCGATTTCACCCCCGCCGGACCGAAAAGCAGCGGCCGGATGTCATATCCATCGATCGGATTCGCCGGCAGCCTGGCGCCCGCGATCCGCGCAAACGTCGGCAGCAGATCCATCGTCGAGGCCAGCGCGTCGCAGACCGTGCCGGCCGGGATCCGGCCGGGCCAGCGCATCACGCACGGCATCCGCATCGAGCCTTCGGAGGTGTCGTAGCCAAAGCCCTTGTAGGGAGCGCAGCTGCCCTGGAGGGGATTGCGCCGCACCGCCCCGTTGTCGCTCGTCCAGACGACCAGGGTGTTGTCGTCGAGCCCCAGGCGCTTGAGCGCGGCCATGATTTCCCCGGTGCTCCAGTCGAGCTCTTCGACACTGTCGCCGTACTCGCCGTTCTTCGATTTGCCGCGAAAGGCCGGACTGGAAAACGGGTGCGCCGTGGAGCCGGGCATCGTGTGCGGGATGTAGGCGAAGAACGGATGGTCCCGGTGCCGTTCGAGAAACGCGATCACCTCCTCAGTCGTCCGCTTGACGAGGTAGTTCCGGTCCGCGGGCGCCTCGATCACTTTCTCGCCGCGCATCAGGGGCAACTCGGGCCAGGTGTCGGGTGACTTGTCCTTCGTCATGTCGTCGCTGTACGGCAGGCCAAAGAATTCATCGAAGCCCTGGCGCGTCGGCAGGAATTGCGGCTGGTCGCCGAGGTGCCATTTGCCGAAAATGCCCGTCGCGTACCCCGCCGACTTCAGCACCTCGGCGATGGTGGTCTCGTCCGGGTTGAGTCCCTTGGGCGAAAGCGGCTGGAGCACGGCGCCGTTTTTTGAACTCACGTGGAGATTCACGCGCCGCGGGTAGGAGCCGGTGATCAGGCTGGCGCGGCTGGGCGTGCAGACGCCGCTGGCCACGTAAAAGCTGGTGAACTTGGCCCCCTCCGCCGCCAGGCGATCCACATTGGGTGTGCGATGAAGCTTCGAGCCGAAACACCCGAGGTCGCCGTTGCCGAAGTTGTCCACGAAGATGAGGATGAAGTTCGGCGGCCGCGGGGCCGCCGTCGCCGCGACGTTCGCCGGAACCAGCACCAGGGCCAAAAGCACGACGAATACCCACGCGCTCCAAGGCGCCAAGCGACGAAGGCGACGGGCAAGCTGATGATTGGATTTCATGGGAGGATTGCTCAAACGCATTCACGTCATCGGGGTAAACCACGAAACACACGAAATACACGAAAGGAAAACATTGGCCGGAAAAAAGCCGGGCATCTCCTATCATCGAACGGTGGGGCAATTCCATCTCCGATCGCTCTTCGCTCTGCTTGGTTTCGTGTGGTTCGTGTGTTTCGTGGTTATTTCACTTGAATCGCTCCGGCCCGCTCACGCCCGGACCGGGAGGCCGAGAATCCGCGCCATGGTTGCACCGTAGACTTTGACGCGGCTCGCCTCCGGAACGCCGCAGGCGTCGAACATGTCCTCGTAGCGGCTGAGCATGTTGTCGAGCTGCTCGGGCGCCTCGTCGGTACCGAACACCAGCTTTTCAAACGCGTACTCGGCCTTCGGATCGCTGTGCGCCGTCGGGCCCTCCCACCAGAGGTATTCTTTGATGACCTTTAGATTCCCCTGCTTTTTGGTGAGCGTGGAGCCAGTGATGTCGAAGTGAACGTTCTTGCACCACCGGGCGACTTCGGCCGCCTCCTCGTAGGAAGGATTGCCGAAATGGGCGCCGATGATCTCGAGCTTGGGAAACTTGGCCGCGATGGTGAGCAGATACTCGGCGCGCATGCGCGCGAATCCCATGGTGCCGAAGCCGGCGATGCCGGTATGAAAAAGAGCCGGCCAGCCACCCTTTTCGATTCGCTCGTAGATCGGGAAATACCGTTCGTCATCCCAGTTGTAACGCGGGTCGCGGAGCTTGATGCCGCGCGCACCGTTG
>JBIJCX010000054.1:0-32585 GCA_044344465.1 Opitutaceae bacterium | reverse complement strand
AAGAAACGTCGCCCGATGCGGTCAAACTCAATCCTCGCTCGGAGCCTGGCGGACCGGGACTTTTACCGGAGATTACAGGCCTCCGTCCGGCTTGGGCGGCGGCGGCGGGGCAAATTCCGCCGGCACCTGGCCTGCCCTCCCCTGCCCCACGAGTTCGAGCAGCCGTTGCAACGCCACTTCCCGCGTGACACCGCGCTCGACCGCCAGCTGCCCCGCCCGCTTCAACAACTGCGCCGCCATCGTCTCGGCTTGCGCCCGCGAAGCCCCGAGCCCGGCGCAAAACTGCGTGAGTTGCTCGTGCTCGGTCATAGGACGTCAGTCGGACGCAAAACCGGAGGGGTGTCAGCGGCAAAGGCAAGTGCCGTCATCGGCGCGAGGTGCAACAACGAGAGCATCGCCAGCCCAACCAGCCCGCCCGCGCCATCGCCCACCGCCGATCGCAGTTCGCCCACGCGGCGGCCCTCCGCAAAGAGCGCAGCCGGAAGCGCCGGATGATTTTCTCCCGGCCCGCTCACCCGCATCAACCGCCGGCGCACCTGCCCCATCGCCTTCAGCCGTGCAATCACTTCCTGGCCCATGTAACAGCCTTTCGTATACGAAATCGCGTCCGCCTCGAGCCCCCCTTCGTTTGGCAGGTCGCCCGGTCCGACATCGAATGGCACCGCGGGAATGCCCGCCGCGATTCTGCTCCGGAGGATTTCGTCCGGATCGATTTCACGGCCGTCGCAAAGGAACTCCCGCGCGGCCGTCAGGCCGGTCGCGGGAAAAACCCACTCGACGTTTCCGCCCCGCCCGCGCCGACCGGGAAAAACAAATCCGTCTTTCCGACTTTCCGTCCGGAGCCGTTCCGCGGCGGCCCCAAACACGCTCATCCCCGCCCACGCTCCGGTGCGATCCTCGATCGTCACGTCGTCAGCAATGAGATGGCTCTCCAGCCGCGCGCCAATCACCGCCGCCGGCGAGAAGTAGCTGCCGACCCAAAATTCGCTCTCATCGCCGCCGCGAAGCACAAAGCTGTCCGCCAGCACCTTGGCTTTCACGTTCAGCCACAGTCCATAGACGGCCGGCTGCGTCTCCAGCGCGCGCAAGTCGTTGGTGAACTGTCCCTGCAGGAAGCTGGCCGCATCGGTGCCCGCCAACCGCAGCCATGCAGCCGGTTGCCAGGAGAAAAAGCCCGTTGAAGTAGAAATATTGATGATCATTAAGTTACTTTTATATCGTGACTTGGAAAAAAAGTGAGAGATTTTGAAAACTAGTTATTGACCCGGGTGCGTGAGTTCGTATTCGTTTGACCCATCAACTTTATCACTTCTCCCGCCTAGCGGGAGTTTTGGGGTAACTAAGAAAGCAAAGGCCGGCCGCTTAGGGGTAAGCGGCCGGCCACTTTTTTTGCCCGGGTTTTGAGCCACGCGAAATACCTGTTCGCAATCCAAGGCCACCTGGCGCGATTCCGGACTGGAAAGTGCGTAAAGCCAGACATGACGCTTGCCCATCGTCACTTTAATAAGCTTTTTGCGCAGCAAAACGCTATGCAGAAAACATCCGACATCAACGTCGTTGAAACCCGCGCCCTGCCGTCGCCCGCCGCGCTCCTGGCCGAGCTGCCGAAGACGGATGCGCAGGCTGAGTTTGTGACGAATGCGCGCCGCGAGATCCACCGGCTGATCTTCACCGACGACAAGCGCTTTCTGTTCATTGTGGGCCCTTGTTCGATTCACGATCTGGAGGCCGGACGCGACTACGCCCGGCGGCTGGCCGCCCTGGCCCGCGAGGTTTCCGACCGCGTGATGATCGTGATGCGCGTGTATTTTGAGAAACCGCGGACGACCGTCGGCTGGAAGGGCCTGATCATGGATCCCCACCTCGACGGTTCGCATGAAATCGGGACGGGCCTGCGCGCCGCCCGGAAATTCCTACGCGAAGTATTGGATCTCGGTCTGCCGACGGCGACCGAGCTGCTCGATCCCATCACCCCGCAGTACATCGCCGATCTGATCTGCTGGTCCGCGATTGGCGCGCGCACGGCGGAGTCGCAAACCCACCGCCAGATGGCGTCGGGCCTGTCGATGCCACTCGGCTTCAAGAACGGCACCGACGGTTCGATCACCACCGCCGTCAACGCGATCAAGGCCGCCGCGCAACCGCATACCTTCCTCGGCATCAACCTCGACGGGGCGGCCTCGGCCATCGTCACCCGCGGCAACCCCGACTGTCATGTCGTGCTTCGCGGCGGCAACACCGGACCGAATTATTCTCCCGCCCACATCGTGCGAACGGAGGAGCTCCTCGCCCAGGCCGGCCTGCCGAAATCCATCCTGGTCGACTGCTCGCACGACAACTCGGCGAAACAACCCGAACGCCAGCCGGAGGTTGTCCGCGAAGTGCTCGCGCAGATCACGGCGGGCAACAAGTCGATCATGGGCGCGATGGTCGAGAGCAACATCGGCGCGGGAAGCCAGCCCTTTCCCCAGCCGAAGGAAAAGCTTACCTACGGTATTTCCATCACCGATTCCTGCATCGACTGGCCGACCACCGAAAAGTTGGTGCGCGAACTCCACGCCGCGCTCGCATCCCGGTTCGCCACGCCATAGGGGCGCTGCGGGCCGGGGCCGGCCCACCTGCCCGTGCCCTTGGGGTTCGCCGGTCTCCGGGGGTGCAAGGAGTTCTATGGCAGCGCGGGTGGCGACGGTCCATTCACGGCGGCAGCTTTTGCAGCGAACGCAACATGTCCGCGAGCGCCGCCTCAATCTTGGTCGACGCATCGACCTCGAGCGGTGACCAGCGGCAACGCCACGTCTCGTACCCGCCCAAGGCATGCTGCTCCGGCGTCGGCAGGTAGCCGTGATACCCGTTCGCCAGCCCCACGGTGAAGGTCAGACGGAACGGGCTGGCCGCGCGGATGTTCAGCCCGGTCTGCGCAAACACTTCGTTCGGTATCGTTGCGATCGCCGCGTCGCCGATCCGCATCGCCTGCAGCTTGAGTTCTGCGGTTCGCGGAAAGGCAGGATCGGCCATCTTCAGCGTTTCATAGGCATAAACTCCGGGGATTGTCGCGACCTTGCCGATCATATCATCGGAGAGCGGACCGAGCATCCGGGTGGCCCACGCCACGTCCTCTGCACCGGGCAGGCGGTTCCTGACGGTCAGCGTGCGCTCCGCCACCGCCAGTTTCAAATCCGCGCTCAGCTTCATGCCGGCATAGGCCGACATCGCCCGGTCGGCGAGCTTGGCGGCCACCTCGCGGATGCGCTGCATCGGCTCCGGCCGCTTCTCGCCCTTGACCGGTGTCTTGCGGTAATCGTGGTTGTTGATGTCGCCGCTGGTCCCGTTGGCCATCGCCGCCGTGAAGCGATCGTCACCCTTCAGCCGCTGCTTCACCTGGTGGGCGAACTCGGCGAAGTAGTCGGCGGAAAAGGTGCCGGCCGGCACCCCGCCCACGTAATGCAGCGAGTAGGTCGCGAACAAAGCGATGGGCCGGCCATCCAGGGTCTGCGCGGCCACGATGCTGAGCTGCGGATCGACCGGCCCGGCCGGCTCCAGCAGATCCGCGCCCAGCGCACCGGGGTTCATCTTCACCCGGTCGGTGGTGCGGCCAAAGGGATCGGGCGGCACCTTGCCGGCCCGCACTTTCCACCGCCGGCAGAACACCTCGTCCGGCTCGTCGATCGCGGCCACGCCGACCTTGGCCGGCTCGAGCCGGCGGTGCGCCTCGATCACCGCCTCCGCCAGTTTCGCGCGCAGCAACTTTGGATAATGCTCATCGGGTTGGTTGAGGGCCAACTCCATCGCCGCCGGCGCCGAGTGGTTGTGCGTTGCCGACATCAGCATGTTGGACATCGGAATGCCCGTCGCCGCCTGGGCGGCGCGCTTGGCGTCGTCACAGATTTCCCGCGTGATCGCCGTCGAATCCACGACCACCATCGCCAGCTTCGTCACGCCATCGTCGAGCACCAAGGCCCGGGCCCAGAGCGGGTCGTGCACCCGCCCGACCAGCTGCTTCTTCCACCCGTTGCCGAGGGGCGAGGGCAGCACGGTCGGGGTGATGTCGACGGCCACGGCTCCAGCGCGGAGCACGGGCTTTTCCACCGCGCCGGCCGGCAGGCCCGTCGCCGCCAGGATCAACGCGACCAGCAGCTGACGAGGATAAATGGAGACTTCTTGCATGGGAATGAGCGATGGGCGGGACCGACCGCTAACACCAGAAAACAATGTCTGTAATGCCTGCATCATCGAGGGGTATTTGATTCTGCTGCCAGGGCCCGCTGCGGCGTGAACGATGCAGCCGCCGGGCGATCGAGCAGCTCAATGAGCTGCGCGGAATTCGCCTGACGCCGTCTATTTCAAGTGGTGCTCGAAAAACAGATAGCTGATCTCGTTCGACTCGTCCGTCGGCGGATGCGCCGGCCGGTTGTGCATCGCGACCCGGTTCGTCTGGCCCAGGAATCGATTGACCTCCACCGCATGATTCAACGACCGCCACCGCGCCGGATAATCCTCGGAGCCGCCGGACACCAGGAACGGCCTTGGCGCCATCAGGGCATGCAGGTCATGCAAGTTCCGTCCGTCCGCCACGAGCTGCTTGTAGGCGCCCCGCCGGGGATTTTCCGCCGAAAGCAATCCCCGGCGCGGCCGCTGCTCCCCATCGCCGCCGAGATAAAAGTAATCCCAATAATTGATGCTGCCGCGGACTTCGTCGAACACTACGCCGCCATCCGACCAGACGGCACAGGCAAATTTTTCGTGGAGACAGGACGCGAACATCGCCCACTTCCCACCGTAGGAGTGCCCCATCACACCAATCCGGGCCGGGTTCACCTCCGGCTGCTGCGCGAGCAGCGTGTGGCAGTTTGCCGCCAGGTAGGCGAGATACGAGAGCCCCTGCGTCCGCGCCCCGTTCAGTTCGGGCACCCGCGCATCGCCCCCGGGAGCGCCGATGGCGAAGGTCACGAATCCCCGCAGCGCCAGGTCGCGCGCGAACTGGCGCAACTTGATCGCTTCGGCCGGAAACGGCCGGACATACTCGCTCGGCAGACCCGCACTCGTTGCCGGATCGTAATACACCACCAGCACCGCGGGGAACGGTCCCTTGCCTTCGGGAACCAGCATATATCCCGGCTGCATGAAACCGGGCGCGACCTCGGCGCTGACGCGAATCTGGGTGTAGTTATCCCGGCGTTGCCGGGCCTGCCGCTCTAGTTTCGGCCGTTCGAGGAGTGCCGGCCAAGGGCCCATCGTCCGGCGCCAATAATCGAGAATCTCCTGCCGGCGGCGGGGCCAGTCAGCCGCGGTCGCGACCGGCCGGCCGTCATAAAACTTGAGCGGCGAAGGATAGTCATCGAACTGACCGCGAAACTCAGCCGGGGCCTGGAAAAGCGGCGCGATGCGACGCCAGGTGGCGGTTTCCGGCGCCGCGTCGGCCGGCCCCAGCAACGCGCTGAGGCCGAGCGTAATCATCATCATGGTTTTCTGCATAGAATTGGCGCGTTCGGTTTATCGGGCATTCGCATTTCTCACGTCAAGCAGCGTCACCGGTTGCCCTCCCCGTCGCTTACTTTCGTCGGCGGCCTCCATGAAGGTAAACAATTCGATCGTTTCCTCGATCGAGACGGGCGGCTTCCCGGTCCGGAAGAAAGCAACAATCTCCCGGAGCAGCGTATCGTCGCCACTGCTGTTCTCCTCGGCGATCGCCTTGGCGCCGAAGGCGATGATGCGGTGCGCCACCGCGCCATTGCGCAACCCGTAGACCACTCCGGTGGTGCCGTTCTGCCACGTTCCGGTCACGACGTCGGTGTCTTCGGTGTGCGAACGCACCACGGTTTGGCAGCCGGTTCCCATCAAGGTGTAGAGCGCCTCCACCGCATGAATTCCATACCAGAACAGATCCGGATGGTGCGGTTCGCTGTGGGCCGGACCATACGCAATCGCGCCCCGCAATCGCCCCAGCTTGGCCTCCTTCAGCTTGCGCACCCCAGCACTGAAGCGCAGGCCCGAAGAACTGAAAATGGGGACGTTGGACTTCCTGGCCAGCTCCGCGATCGCCAGCACGTCACGCAGGGAACCGCCGAGAGGCTTGTCGATAAACACCGGTTTGCCTCCCTTGAACACCGCCCGCGCCTGCTCGAGGTGCACCCGGCCGTCGACACTCTCGATCATGATCGCGTCGGAGCGCGCCACGACTTCGTCGATCGATCCCAACACCGTGACGCCGTAGGTCGTTCGAATCTCTTTTTCAAAGGCATCCACGCGCGACCGGCTGAGCTCCATGTCCGGACTCCCACCCTTGAAGGCAAAAGCAATTCTGACTCCGGGTATGTTGCCGGGATCGCCCGGGCTATTCAAAAGTTTCGCAAACCGGATGACATGTGAGGTATCCAGGCCGATCATGCCGATATTGAGGTGGGCCGAGGCCGGGGCCGTGACCGTCGCACCACTTCCGGGCGGACTGAGTTTGTCCGAAGGGTCGGCGGCTTGATGAGGTCGGGCCTCCCGGGCCTGGCCCACGCTCGCCGGCAAGACCGCCGGGTTGGCCGTGCCCGCCAGCGGCAGGCCGAGCAGGGCGAGCACCCACACTTTAATCATGATCGGCATGGCCGGAAATCCCCGCGGTTGCCCGAGGATTGACAACGCCACCCCCGTGGGTGCGGCTGAGGGAGAACTCCCGGGCCGCATGAATTGCGGCGCAACACCAAGGGCATGGAGGATTGGGATAAGATTTCGTTTCATTTTAGGTCAGTGGGTTTCCAAAGCGCTTCATTCGATCTTCATTTTGGTAAGTTCCCGGGCAGTCCACGCGTCCTGCCGTCCCTCGGTTTCCTGGCGGACCGCGGACACCTGTGCCGGCGAGATCGGCGCGGCGCTGTGGCCCCACTCACGCCGGACGTACGTCGCGACCGACAAGACCTGCTCATCCGTCAGCAATCCGAATCCAGGCATGTCTCCCGTGTAGGATTCGCCCGCCACCACGATTGGGCCCCGCAGGCCGTGCAGGATGATCCGGACGAGCCGATCCGGCGATCCCAGCACCCACTCGGAGTCCAATAGTGGGGGCGCCAGGCCGGCGAGACCCGAACCGGAGGCCTGGTGGCAGGTCGCACACGTCCCCGCGAAAAAGGTCTTCCCGGCCTCAAACCGCTGCTGCTCTTCGTCTGAGAGTCGAGCCGCGGCCGCTCGGCCCGCGCGCTCCCGGCCGGGCCACGATAATACCTGCGTGAACTTCGCGAGCGCCGGACGCAGGGTCGTGTCCGCCGCCAATGCTTCCAACTCCGGCGGCTTGGCCGGCAGCTGCAGCGGCCGGCGCGCCAGGGACCCCGTACCCACGGCCAGCCCCGCGACGACCGATCCACGCATCGCGGGATCGCACGATTCGCGCGCAATCGCCGCCAACAGCTTCAGCAGGGAGTCCGCCTGGCGCGAGGCCAGGACACCCGCGGCCAGATCCCCCGCCAGGGCCACGGCCGAGGCATCGCCCTTCGCCCCGCTCAGGAGCCGCTCCAGCAGAGTCCACTCCCGATTCCGCAGTCCGCTCAAAAACGCATCCTTGAGCAGCCCATGACCGGAACTGGTCCGCACGATTCCCGCGACCACCACATCGACCGCCGGATCCCCCGCCTCACCCAGAGAGAGCACGGCCTGCAATTGCACCTCGGGCCTCCGATCGGTGCAGAGGGCGGTCAGACGCCGGATCAGGTTGGCGCGCTGATCCGTGGCGAGATGCTTTTCCGTCAGGCGGATTGTGGTGACGGCCACCGTGGCCGCGGCATCGCCCAGCGCATGGTTCACCGTTTCCAGGTTCACCGCGTCCATTCCCGCCAGCGTCCAAAGGGCGTGCAGCCGGCCCAGCTCGCCCGGGGCCGAGCGCACCATGGCCGTGAGCAAAGGCACGGCCGCCGGATCGCGCCGCTCCACCAGCAGGCGTTGCGCGGTTTCGCGAAACCACGCGTTCGGATGGGCCAGGTGCCGAACCACGGCCGGCGTATCCAGGGAAACAAAACGCCCTCCCCGCTCCGGCGTCCAATCCGCCGGCACCACGCGATAGATGCGGCCGAGGTGCACCGGGTTTTCCAGGCTTCGCGCCTTGACCTGCCCGCGCAGGTAAGTGGTGAAGGACATGCGGTGCTGAATGATTCCCCGGTACATATCGACGAGGTAGAGCGCGCCGTCAGGGCCGGTGGCGAAATTGACCGGCCGGAATCTTTCGTCCTTGGACGCCACAAACTCCGCGCGCGCGTAGGCATTGTCCGCCTGCAGCGTCCCGCCGGCCGATTTCACGATGGCGCGGCGCACGAGGTTGCCAGCCGGCTCCGCGACAAAAACATCGCCATAAAACTCCGGCAGCAGATCGCCCCGATAGACCCACGGCGCGCAGGCCGCCGTGAACGCCTTGAGCCGGTCGTCCCGGAGCATGTCCCGCATATACCCGCGGTTGATGCCCGGGCTCACGCGCGCCGGCCACACCGACTGGTCGGCCGCGACTTTCACGTTGGCGCCGCCCAGCTTGGGATAGTGCGGATTGCGGCGCAGGTAGTCCGCCGCGATGACATCCGCCCGCAGGTGGTCGCTGTTGAAGTTGAAATACAGCCGGCCAAAATCGTCCTGGGCCAGGCCGAACTGGCCGTAGAACTTCATCGGACCAGTTTCCCAGGCCCCGTTTACCCGGCGAAATTTCCGCACATAGCCGGAGCTGTAGATCCAGTTGTCGAGCGCCCACAGCAGACTGTTCGGCGCCCGCTCCGGACCGGCGAGGTGCGGGCGCTTGGGATCGCCCTGCACGCCGAAATCGGTGGCGACGACAGTCTTTCGATCCGCCTTGCCGTCACCGTCGGTGTCCTCCCAGAAGGCCAGCTCCGGCGGCGCGCCAATCAGGGCGCCGTGTCCGACCAGCGCGAGGGCGCGTGGCATCACCAGCCCGTCGACAAACACCGTGCTCCGATCGAATCGCCCGTCGCCATCCGTGTCCCGCAGGATCACGACGCGACCGTTGGGTTCGTCCTCCCGGCTCCCATCGACATCCGGCATGAAGCCCCGCATCTCGACCACCCACATCGCCCCGTCGGGAGCGAACGCGATTGCCACCGGATCCTGCACCAGCGGTTCGCTCGCAGCGATCTCCAGGCGAATTCCCGGGGCGAGCTGGAACGACGCCAGCGCCTCCTCCGGTGAGAACGCCGGGGACGGCGGGATCTTTTCCAGCGGGATCACCGGCAGCTGTTTCTCGCCGGGAAAGTCGCCGATCTGGGCGCCCGCCGGAATCCCGGCCCCCAGGATACCGGCGGCAAATCCGGCGCAGCGGACGATCGCGCCAACCCGCCTTCTTTCCTGCTCCATGATCCGAATACACCGGCCCAAGGGGATCCAGACTCCCGTGAGGCGTGAGCAGCCGGACCGGGCGGCGGCCCTGGAGGTGGAAGAGGGTCCAAAGAGATTCATTTCAGGGCGCGGACGGGGATGCTCCCGCCTGATCCTCGAAGCTCGCGAGGTGATTGCCGATCAGTTTGCACCGGCCGGTCACGACGATCGGCCTCGTCATGGGATCGGCGCTCCCAGCGCTCGACGATTCCATCCATCAGTACCTTCCCTGGAATCCAATCGTCATCTTGGGCACATAGGCCCGCGATTGGATCGGCCGTTCGCGGTTCACAACATAGTGCACGATATGGGTATCTTTGAGGACGTTGTCCAAATCGTAGAAAAAGCTTAGTTTCTTGGTCAGCACGTAACGAAATTTGGCGGCCAGAAGAAAGCGCTTGTCCACGTAACTCGTCGACGCGGGATTGGCCGAAATCGCATTCAGGAAGTGGCCGCGGTAGTTCAGGTTGAGCTGCATCGTCAACCGGTCCCGGTTGAAGCTGAGCCCGACATTCGTGGTCGTGGGAACGAACCGCGCCACTTCGGTGGTGGTCGTCCGCCCGCCGTAGTCCCCCCGCGTTTCGAGGTGGGTGTAGTTGGCGTTGATTCCGAAACCCCGCCAGATTCCCGGCAGGAAGGTGAACTGCTGCTGGTAGTTGAGTTCGAAGCCGCGATACCGGGCCGAACCTCCATTCAGATCCGTCGTGAGCCGAAATCCCTCGTACTGCCCATCGAAACCATTGTCCGCTCCGGGTCCGACCACGCCGGAGGAGTCGGCGTAGATGAAGTTCGAGACCTCCTTCAAAAATACCCCGGCCGAAATGACTCCGACCGGCTCGAAATAATACTCCACGCTCGCATCGAAGTTGTCGGAATACTGCGGCTTCAGCCCCGGATTGGTGGCATTGATGGTCTCGTTGTCATAGTTCACGATCACCGCCGGCACGACGTCGGCAATGGAAGGGCGGCCGATGCTCGTGCTGTAACTCAACCGGCCGACGAGCCCCTTCGTCGGCGCATATCGGAAATGAATCCCCGGAAAAACATTGCGATACTGCCCCTCCTTCTTGATCCGCCCGCCGTACTGCGCGTAGGCGCGGCGCTCGATTTCAGCCGGCGTCAACGCCCCGACCCACGCCGCGCGCCGCGCCTTCTCCTCCGGGGTGATCTGGTTGCGCCCCCCTTCGCCATCGGTGCGCGTTTCCTCCACGCGCAGCCCCGCCAGCAACCCCAGGGCGCCAAGCTTGACCTGCCCCATGACATACCCGGCCGCCACGGATTCGGTCAGCTCCCGTTCGTTCTGCAATTTCTGCGAGAAACGGTACGCGATATCCTCCGTCCATGCACTCGGACGGTCGACGATGTCCTGCGCGACGGAAAGGATATCAAGCCAGGGCGGACGGCGGTAGCCCCGGTTCACGCCACTGCCATTGAAACGATCCGCGGTGTCGGCAAACTGCCCGAGGTTCGTGCCGGTGTAGGTGAAGCGGTTGTTTGAATTGTGCGTGATGTGGTTCTGGCGGGAATA
This sequence comes from Opitutaceae bacterium, assembly GCA_044344465.1. Classification (GTDB taxonomy): domain Bacteria; phylum Verrucomicrobiota; class Verrucomicrobiia; order Opitutales; family Opitutaceae; genus ER46. Next base: position 21,712 of record JBIJCX010000054.1, on the reverse strand, counting down.
ACTGGCCCCCACCTTGATCGCCGTCGGCGCCGCCATTTCGATTTCCCGGCGCAGGTTGAAGCGCAAGTTGAGCAACTCGTCCTCCGCCATCATCGTCTGGTCGGTCAGGGTCAGCCCCCGGTAGTTGCTAAGATTATACATGTCCGGACCCGCCGTCTGGGTCACGGAGGGCCAGTCAAGGCTCTTCGACCGATCCACGATCCAGCCGATGTTCGGCAGACTGGTGGTTACGGATCCCTTCAGCTTCGTGTCCAAGTGCCGGGTATTGGGTCCGTGCGAATCGTAGTAGTTGTTGGAGTGGGACCAGCTCGCCCGGTAATCGATCTTGGTCTGGTCGAACCGCTGCACGATGGAAGGTTGCAGCTGGAGGGTGCGGCCGACCTTGTCGAGCGAGGCATTGGTAATCGTGCTGGTGGTCGCGGCGCCGGTCAGCGCCTCGGTGAAAGTATTTGTATAGCCAGGTCGAATCGTGCCCGTGCCAATCCGGTTCCCGTTCGCATCGAATTGCGCGAGGGCGGTCCCGGTTGAAATGGAATGGGTGCGCGTATCGGAATTCGAAAACGCATAATTGTACTGGGTGCCGAGCGTGATGATGGTCCGGTCACTCAACTTGTAGTCGACCCGGGCGCTGCCGGTGGCGCGAATGCGGGTGATCGCAATGGGACGCGGGAGGTTGACGGTCCGGATATAGGCCGGGTCATTGACGGTCGTTTGATAGGTGAAGACGGAAGCCGTCGACAGCTCCTCCTGGCCATAAAACATGCCGGTGATCAGGATGCCCAGCCGACGGTCCTGGCCGAGGACATCGGAGTAGGTGAAGTTCAAGGACGGGCTGAGGCCCTTGATCGGCTGCGCAATCCGGCGCTCGGCGCGCCGCACGAAGGTGCTCTGCGGCACCACCGCCACGGTGTAGAGCAGCATCCGCTCGTCCCGCCGGTCGAAGGCGCTCTTCGTCACCAGGTTGACGCTGCCCCCGATGGCGTTGGCATTCATGTCCGGCGTCGGCGCTTTGGTGACCTCGATGCTGTCGAGTACGCTGATCGACGCCTGATCGAACTCGAACGCACGGGTCATCGTTCCAGAATTGGCGGCGGCGATCAAATCACCGTCAACCGTCACCCCGTTGAGCGCACCGGTGATTCCACGGATCGCAATCCGCTGCACGACCGCGCCGTCGCCATCCACCGCAACCCCCGGCAACCGGTGCAGGAATTCCCCGGGATTTCCGTCGGCGATATTGCCGAGGCTGTCGATGGAGGCGACGTTTTTCACATTCATCGCCGTTTGCTGGCTGGTGACCGCTTTGGCGCTGCCTTCGCGTTCACCCTCCACCCGGAAAGGTTCCAAGGTGTAGATGGCCGATGTCAGGCTGACATTGAAATTGACGGTTGCGTCGGCCCGCACCGACACCGGGACTTTCTTCTCCTCCAATCCCACGTAGACCACCGAAAGGATGGCCTCGCCGGACGGCGCCTGGATGCGGTAGCGACCCTGCCGATCGGTCACGACCATCCGGTCGCTTCCCAAAACGGTAACTTGCGCCCCTTCGAGATACGTCCCCGTGCTTTCATTGCTGATCTGGCCGGTCACGGTCCCGAACCCCGCGGCCGCCGGCGCGTCGAAACGGCGGGTCGCATCAGCAGCATAGAGAGATGATGCCAGGGCCAAAATCAGCCCAAGACGGAGGAAGCTCGAAGCAAATTGGATCCAAGGCATGGACGAATGAAACAAGGTGGTAGTCATATAAACATTATCAACGCCGGCGGCTGTGTGCATCGCTGGGAACGACCGTGCCGGCTTGTTCAGGGGACAGACTCACAAGGAAAAGGAAACGGGGATAAAGCGGGCAATGGGTTTGCGAACGCGTGGATTACTTCACGTGCTCGAGCTCCGCGGCGGTCCAGGGTGTGAGCCGCGAGGCCGTCTTGTCTCGAACCTGAGCCACGAGACTGGCGTCGATCGCGCCCGCCTGCAAGCCCCAGGAATTTCGAATGTACGTGAGCAGTCCGGCGATTTGCATGTTGGTCAGCGAAGACGCCGGCGGCATGCCGCCGGCAAAGCCGGGCGTGCCCTCCTTGCCCTGGAGCAAAATGCGGATGAGCGCCTCCGGCCGGCCCGCCACCCACGGTGAAGCAACGAGCGAGGGAGCGACGCCCGGGAGTCCCGTTCCACCGGGCTGGTGGCAACCGGCACAAACCGCAAACGCACCCCGGCCGTATTCGGCGAGCTGCCGTTCCGCAGCGGTCAATTCGCGGGTCACGGTACGGGAGGCCAGCGCCTCCTTCTCCCGCGCCTTGATCTGACGAATCAAGTCGCCCGCCTTGCGACCGAATTCGGAATCCGAACCCGCAGCCAACGGGGCGAGCGCGGCGGCAATCTGTCCCTGCGCCCGGGTTGGCTTGCGACTCGCGTGGATCACGACAGCGATGCCATCGAGTAACGCGAGCCGGCCCCAGGCCGGCGTGCGGTTGGTCTCGCCCAGACGCTCAATCAACCGCGCCACCCGCTCCCGATTGCCTTCGCGCGTGATCGCGGAGGATAGCACGGTTAGGACTTCGCGGAAGGTTGGCGATCCCCTGACATCGAGACGTCCGATCATAAAGTCGATGAAGTCAATTTCCCGCCCGGAGAGTCCGCTGGCGATTGCCTTGGCTATATAAGGATGTGCGCCGGCGACGTCCAAAACATGATAGAGCGCGTCAATGGCGCCCGCCCCCTTTGCCTCGCCCAAGGTCAGGGCGAGTTGCACTGCGACCGCCGGATCGGGATCCGCGGCCAGCCCGGCCAAAGTCGGAACAACTTTCTCCGCCCCCTCCGCCGCCAGCCAACGCTCATGCAGCCGCACGGCGGCGGCCCGGACCTTGCCGGACCGGTCATGGAGCGCCCGACCCGCGACCGCGCGATTCAATGCACCCAATCCATCGAGTGTCCAAAGCGCGGCGACCCGGGTCGCTTCCTTTTCGCCCGCCATTGCGAGTTGCTCGAGCACTGGCACCGCCTGGCGATCGCCCCGCTCGACGAGGGCCTGCTGGGCGGCGTCGCGCCACCATCCGTTGGGATGATCGAGCAGCCGGGCAAGCCGTCCGGGATCGGCCGAGGCAAGATCCGGCCGCGTCGGATCCCGAGGGCCCGCGGCATAGGTCACGCGCCAGAGCCGCCCTTTGCCCTGTATCGCGTCGTGCAAGCGGCGCCGGAGGGTCTGTTCCTTGAGGTAAGAACTGATGAAGTTATACTGCTCGATGATCCCTCTATACATGTCGACGATCACCAGCGACCCGTCGGGAGCGTTGGCCGCCGCCACCGGGCGAAAACGTTCGTCGGTCGAGGTCAAAAACTCCCGGCCCTCGTAGGCGTTCATGGCACTCAGGCGACCCTCCGCCTCGACCAGGATGGTGCGTTTGACGAGGTTGCCCACGGGCTCGGGCACGAAGGCATTGCCATAAAACGACGGCGGGAAGTTGGCGCCCCGGTAGATTACGGATCCACACGCGCCGGTAAACTCCATGAGTGTTCCGTCCCGGCGCAAACCCCCGTTCTTCGAGCCCGCCTCGCCCAGCTTATATCCGCGATTGACGCTCGGCGTCGAGCGAATCGGCCAGACCGTCTGATCGATGGCCACCTCCGTGTTCGCCCATGGCAGGTCGGTTATATAACGATGCCGCTGGCTGTAGTGAGGCGAAAAAAGATCCCCCCGAAGTTGCTGGCTGTTGCGCGTGAAGAAGAGCCGGCCGAAATCGTCCTGGCTGATGCCGAATTGGCCCCGGATGGCAATGGGCACCTCCTCCCAGCGACCCTCCCGATGGCGAAAATTGGCGGGGTGCGATACATTGTGAATCAGGTTGTCCCGCCCCCACAACAGTCCGTTCGCACTGCCTTCATCGTCGCCTCTGCGCCCATAGTTGTCGGAGACCACCGTCTTCTGGTCCGCCCGGCCATCACCATCGGTATCGCGCGCGAGCCAGAGATGGGGCGGATCGGCCACGAGCACACCCTCGCGCAGAATGGCGAGGGCCCGCGGCGCACGGAGCCCATCGAGGAAGACCGTTCTCCGGTCGTAGCGGCCGTCGTTGCGGCTGGACTCGAGTTTGACGATTTTTCCCGGCGGAAGCGCCTTCAGCCCTCCGGCAAGGTCCGGCAGGTGGCTCAACAGCTCCGCGTTGAAACCCGACATTTCCGCCACCCAGAGGTTGCCTTGCAGGTCGAACGCCACCGCCACGGGATCATGGACGATCGGCTCGGCTGCGATTGACTCGATGCGGAACCCGGGAGGCAGCTCAAACGTTTCCAACTGCTCCGCCGCCGAGCGCACGGGCGACAGTGGCAGATCCAATCGTGGCGCCAAGGCGGTGTACTTACCCTCGTCAGCCGGATCGCCCAAGGCCTGCCCGAAAGCGGGCGCGACCGACAGGCAGGCCACCAGCAGCGCACAGCCCGCGAGCCAGTCGAGGGGACGGGCAACTTTGGAGCGAGCCTCCCCAGGGTTAGACGCGGAAAACATGAGGCAGACTTATTTTCAGTAGCGCCCCGTAATTCCCACAATGATTTTGGGGGACGTAATGCCCGACAAAAGCGGCCGGTCTTTGTTGCCGCGGAAGGTATCACTTGTAGAGCCAGTGATATTCTCGACATCGCAATAGACCGCCAGACGTTCGGAAACCGAATACTTGGTCTTCAGATTCACATTCAGTCGTTCACTGAACCAGGCGGTCGCTGCCACATTGGTACTTGGGGAATTCAACGTCACGTCGCGCCACACGGCGTTGGCGCGCAAGTTCCACTTTCCGCTGATATAGGTGATGGCAAAGTTCGCCATATGGGGAACCATGTTGGCCACCTGCGTCGTTGCGATTGCCCCTCCGTAGTCGCCCCGCGTCGCCAGACGGGTATAGTTGGCGTAGACGCCAAATCCCCGCCAAAAACCGGGCAAGAAAGTGAACATCTGTTGATAGCCCAGCTCCAAGCCCCGATAGCGGGCATTGCCGCCGTTGTGTCGCGTACTCAGCCGGTAGCCCGCATACTGCTGGCCATAGACGCTGTCGGTGCCATCGAGGTCCACGGTCGTGGCGAAATGAAAGTCCCGGATGTCCTTTTGAAAGACGCCGGCCGTCAGGGAGCCAACCGGCTCGAAGTAATACTCCACGCTCAGATCATAATTGTCGGCGTATTGGGGCCGCAGGGCGGTGTTGCGTACCGCGATGACCTTCGTCGTTTCGTTGACGGTCTCGAGCGGCATCAAATCCTCGAAGGCGGGCCGGCCGATGCCGTTGGAGTAGCTGGCTCGGGCCACGAGGCCGGCAAAGGGGGTGTGGCGGAAATGGACGCTGGGAAAGAAGTCGCGATAGCTGCCTTCTCGCCGCACCCGTTCCGGGCGATAGACTCCATTGACCTGAACGGGGCCGGTGGCATCGGTCCGCGTCTCCTCACTGCGGACTCCCGCCAGAATGGACAACTTGCCGATGCGCGTCTCGCCCATTGCGTACATCGCGGACACGGTCTCATCAATCTGCCGGTCTTTTGAATTCTTCGAAGTTGAGGCATAGGCCAGATCCTCCCGCCAAAGCTGGGGATCGGTGATGAGATGACGGGCGAGGGCGAAGGGATTCGGGAAGGGCGGCGGGCGGTAATCCCGGTTGTAGTCTCCGCTATACTTTCCGGTCGTATCCAGAAAGTTGGTCTGACTCGCGGCCGTTCCGATGTAATCGAAGCGGCGTTCGGATCCCGCCAATTGCCGGTGTTGATTCTTGTGCGCTCCCCCAATTTTTACGAAAGTCGGAAAGCGAAGCGCGAAACTCCTTTTGACGTTGAGGCGCAGGGCTCCGATCTCATCCTCCCCGGTTATATTTAACTGGGTCGCCAGCAGGGAGGAATAGTTGGCCAGATTGTAGATGTCCGGCCCGGCCGTTTGCGTGATCTTCGGCCATCTGAGGTCCGCCGTGCGATCGATGATGAACCCGATATTGCGCATCGAGAGCGTTATGATTGCCTTGGGGCGTGACTTGTAGTGGCGATCCTCGGGCGAGGATTCGTAATAGGTGTTGGAGATCGACCAGCTCGCCGCGTAGTCGATGTCCCAGCCACGAGGGCGATGGCGTCCGAAAAAGGAGAGGAGCTTGGTCGCGCCCGACTTGTCGGCGGTCGAGACGGTGATGGTACTGGTGGCATTGTTGTTCGGAAGGATTTCCGTCAGCCGGCTGGTAAAGCCGGGGCGGAAATTTGCCACGGCTGCGGTCGTGGCCAGGTTCATTCCCCGCGTATCGGAATTTTCATGAAAGGCGTTGTACGCGGCATTGAGGGAGAAGACGGTGTGCTCGCTATGCTTGTAATCGATTTTGAAGCCTGCCGAAGTGCGCGTGCGCGGAGCGGACGACACCCGCGGCACATTGGCGCTGTTGGTATAGTAGGGTTCCGTCATCGACGTGGTCTGGTGCACCATTCCGGAGTCGACGCTTCCGCCCGGCTGCGAATGGTGGGTGCCCGTCAGCAAGATCCCGAGGTTTTCCTTGGCGCCCAGACGATCGGCATAGGTGAAATTCAACGACGGTCCGATGTTATCGATCGGCTCCTTCGCCCAGTGGCTCGCCTGCGTAAAAAACCTGGGCCGATAAACGCCGCCAATCGTGTAGGTAAAGTAGCGGCGGGCGGCCCGATCGAAGGCGCTCTTGCTCACGAGATTGACGTTTCCGCCCACCGAGGCCGCATCCATATCCGGTGTGGCTGCCTTGGTCAGCTCGATGGTTTCAACCAGGTTCAGCGACGCTTGTTCGAACTCGAACTGACGCCCGCCACCTGCCGACTGCGAGCTGGCGATCTGATCACCATCCATCGTTACGGTGCTGAGCCCGGCACCGATGCCGCGGATCGACACCGAGCGAACATCCTGGCCGACGTAATCTGCGACTACGCCGGGAAGCTGTTGCAACAAGTTGCCGACATTGCCATCCGCCACATTGCCGAACGCGTCCGAGGAAACGACGTTCTTGATATTGGGGGCGTTGCGCTGCTGGGTAAGGGCGAACGCGTTGCCTTCGCGTACGCTGGCCACGACCACCGTGCCCAGCGTGTAGATCTCGGACGTCAGGGCCACATCGAGTGCCCGGCTCTGGCCGGGGGTCAGGGTCACGGGAATCTCCTGCGAATTCAAGCCCGTGTAGCTCACGACGAGGGTTGTCGGCACGGCGGGCAGGCCGCTGAAATGATAGCGGCCTTCCCGATCCGTGATGGTGGCGCGGTTGGTGCCAGCAACCGTGACGATGGCCCCTTCCAAGTAAAGTTGGGTGGCCGCGTTGCTCACCTGACCGGTGAGCTGAGCCGTGGCCCCGGGGCTTCCGTCCGCGGCGTTCACGACTGGCACGGGCGTCACGGCAAGTGCGATCCAACCAACCACCAGGGTGATGAGGTATTTGGGTTTCATAATTCGGAGTTTAGACGTGGAATTGGTGGTCACTTGGTTTCGCGGGATCCGGCTCTCGCTGGTCAGGGTGGCGACGGTGGTGGAAACACTCGGGTACGACTGCGGCCCTATCTTTGGCCAGGCCCGAGCCTTCCCCTCACCGAGAGCGCCCAGCTTATCGCGCGGGTGCCTCCTGTCGCATCGATGCAAACATGCCCAGGAGGGCGGTCACGATCTTGGGCGCGGCCTCTTTTTCCAACCGATTGATGCCGGACCAGGTTTCGTAGCCACCGAGCTCATGCTGCGCCGGCGTCGGCATGTATCCAAACCAGCCATTCGCAAGCGAGATGGTAAAGGTCCGCCCAAACGGGGTCCGGGCCTTGAGTTCGAGGCCCATTTCCGCGAATATCTCCACCGGCGCCGATCCGATGCCGAGATCGCCGATCCGGAACGCCTGAATCGGCACGCGCAGGCGATCCGGGGCGGTCAGGCTCTGGATGTTCCAATGGGCCAGCAGGCGCTCCTGGGCGTGCCAGGGCAGGCCGCCCGCCGGCCGCGCCAGCAATTCGCGCGCATACGTGAGCATTTCCGGCGTCGGGCGGCGCGGCTGCAGAGGCAGTTCCTCGTAGCGCGCATCGAGTTTGACCCAGTCCTGAAATGCGACGCTCTGGTAGGCCCGATAGACTTCCGCCGCGACGATGTTGGCCACCCGGCGCATCTTGACGTACGGCGGCTCCGCCTTGGGGGGCGGCTGGCTGTAGTTGTTGTTCGTGACGTCGGCGCTGGTGCCGTTCGACATCATCCCCACGAACGGAGTGACCTGCCGGGTCGCGCCCAGGAGTTCGCCGATCCGCTCGGAAAACATCCCGAAGTAATCGGCAGAAAAATCGGTGGGCCCGCCGCGGCCGACGTAGTGCAGCGAGTAATTGGCGAGGAGCGCGAGGGGCCGGCCATCCCGCGCCTGCACGGCCAGAAAGGAAACCTCCGGATCCGTCGGCCCCGCCGGCTTGAGGAGGTCGGGGTTGGCCATCCCGGGGTTCATGCGCACCTGATCGACGCCGCCAAAGGGATTGCGCCTATTCTTTTCGGACTTTACGAACCAGCGGCGGTTGAAAACCTGATCCGGCACCTGGCCCGAACCCCAGCCAATTCGCGCCGGTTCCAGGCGGTTGATCGCATTCTGCACGCTGTCCGCCACGCGCTTGGCGATGAAGGCCTGATAAGGGGACAACGGCTCGGACGACGGCGGCATCCCGCCATCGCGATCGAGCATGTGCGTCATGTCCCCGGCCGGCATGCGGAAGGCGGAGCCCGCGCTGTGCGTATGCGTGGCCGACATCAGGACCCGGGACACCGGCAGACCCGTCTGCGCCAGCACACGCCGCTTCGCCTCGTCGCAGACCGCGAGCGGCAGGGCCGCGTTGTCGCACACGACGATCGCCAGCCGCGTGCTGCCGTCGTCGAGCACGAGCGTGCGCACGTGCAAGGGATCATGGATGTGGGTGGCGGCGGGCGGCTTGAAGCCCCCGGGGATCGGTGTGCCGAGGTCCGGCGTGATGTCGGCCCGATCCGCTCCGGCCCGGAAGACCGGAGCATTTTCTGCGCCCGCGAGGTGGGCGACTGCCGCCAATACCAATAGGGCTGCGATCCTGGCCGGACGCAGCAGAGAAGAAAACGAGAGGACTGGTCGTAGCGTCATCGTGAAGGGAGCTTAGCTTTCTTGTACAGTTGATGGACTTTGCCGATAATTCGTTCCTCGGTCGTCGGCGCCCAGTAACCGGGATGAATGTCCCGGTTCGCATCGCCGCCCTCGTAGCCGCCCTCCCGCAGCACGCGGGTGCTCGCGATGTAGCCGCAATAGTCATTGGAGTAGCCGGCCACCCACGTGCCCGCTCCCGGAATTTCCCGTTTCAAGCGCAGCGAATAATCGACCACAACCTCGCCGCCGAGGGCCACGAGGGTCACAACGTCGCCGAACCGGACCACCTGCACCGGATAGTCGTAACTGGACTTGAGTTCCCCGCGATCCATCTGGGCGAGCATGGTGCGGGCGCCGGCCTGATCGCGCACGCTTCCCTTTACCGTCCGGCGTTGCAACTCGTCCCGGGTCGGCATCGAAAAATCGAGGTCCACCTTTTCATAAGCCGCCTGGAGCGCGCCCGTGACTGCGGTGGGTTTGACGTTCAGCGCCGCTTCAACCGCGAGCCCGAGATTTTGGCCGTGCATCCGGGCAAGATCGAGCGGGCTCTTGCCCGGCACCATCGTCGTGCCCGCATGCGACGTGGCGCGCGGGTGCGGAGTCTGATCGCCGCCGCAGCCTTCGACAAACAGCGCCGTCACCCCCGGATGCGTTTCCTCGAGAAACGCCTGGGCGAACCCCGCATAGTCGCCGTTGAGTTGCAGGCCGCCGAGCGTGGTGTTGTGGCAGGCATAGCCGAATGCAACCGCGTGCAATTTTCCATCCGGGCGCTCGATCTTCAACACCGGCACGTCGTGATCAACCGGGCCGCGCGGGTTCGGACGTGTTCCTTTGCGCGGATCGTTGGCGGGCAGGGTGTAGTCCATCCGCCGATTCATCGCGAAACCGGCGCGCGCGTGAGCGTACGACACGCCGGCCGGCGCCAGATCCGCCAGCGCCCGCCCGATGGCAGCGGTGATCCGCTCCCGCAGCAGGACATTGTAGCGCGCGACTTCCTCCGGCGGATTGCCCCAAGGCCCGTATTCCGGGCCGCAATGGGTGTGCGAGGCATTCAACATGAGGGACTCCGGCGCCAGTCCAAATCGCTCCCTGGCCTGCCGCTCGATATCCTCCCGCAACTCCCGCCGGGCTCCGATTAAGTCCAAGGTGACCAAAACAAAACGGGCTCCCTTCGAATCTTCCAACGCCAGGGCTTTCGCGTGCAGCTTCAGGGCGACACCCGTGAAGGAGTCCAGCCGGATGCCGTAGCCACCCATGCGCATGGGACGCTCCGGGGTAATGTCGGCGGACGCAGCACCCGCCCTCCAGCCGGCGGCGGCCGTCTCGCCCGGACTGTTGGCCGCACCGCCCAGCAGCAAAGCGAATCCGAACCACAACCGGCGCCACCTTTTTTCCACGCTTATTTTCATACGAAACTTGCAGCCATTTTCATCAAATCGGAAGCCGGGCAAAAACTGCCCGGTGACATTGCTATACCTTGTTATCGGGAAGATGCGGCCGATGCCGATCCGCTCCGGCTCATCTTTTCGTGCAGCTGGTGGACCTTGCCAACGATGAGTTCCTCCACCGACGGATCCCAGATGTTGGGATGCACAATGCGATACTGGGTTTCTCGCATGTACGTGAGCGCCCCGCCTCCTTCGTAGCCGCCCTCCTCCCAAATCCGGCGGCTCGGAATGTAACCCATGAAGTCATTACAATAGGCGGCGACCCAGACCGAACGGGTCTTGATCTCTTTTTTCAGACGCAGCGAATAGTCCACGACCATCTCGCTCGCCAGACCGACCAGCGTCAGCTCCGGCCCGAGGTGCATCACCTGTACGGGGAAGGCATAACTCGCGGGCAGCTTTCCGTCCCGATTCAGAATTTCGAGCAGGACCTCGGCATAGTCGCGATCGGGCTGTTTTTTTGATCGCTTCCTTTCCTCCAGCTGTTCGCGGGTCGGCGCGGGGAGATAGGGCAGCGCGACGGTTTCCATCACGCTGGCAATCCGACCACTCAGCGGCCGGGGAAACGCGTTGATCGCCGCGTCGACCGCCGAGGCGAGCCCCTCACCGTGCCGCTTGGCCAGATCGAGGGCCGACTTGCCCGGCACCATCGGGCCGCGCGGATAGGGATTTTGATCCCCTCCGCATCCGAGCATGAAGAGGGCGACAGTTCCCGGGTAGGTTTCCTCCAAAGTGGCTTGGGCGAAGCCCGCGTAGTCGCCGTGGAAAGCATAGTCGCCACTCGTGGTATTGTGGCACGCGTAGCCAAACAGCAGGGCGATCATCTTTCCCCCTGCATCCTTCACCTGCAGGACCGGCACGTCGTGGTCCACCGGACCGAGGGGATTCGGCACCTTGTCGGCGCCGAATTCGCCGGGCTTCAGGTTGTAGTTCTTCCGCCGGTTCATCGCAAAGCCGGCCCTCGCCTGACCATACGCCACCGTCGCAGGCGCCCGCCGCTGCAGGGCCTCGCCGATGACCGCAACCAACCGATCCTTGACCTTGGCCTGGTAGGCCGCGACGCGCTCGGACCGCGCACGATCGAGGTCGTTGAGAAACGTTTTCACTCCCCGGAGCTCCGGACCGGAGTGCGTGTGCGAGGCGTTGATCAAAAGATTCTCCCGCGCCAGCCGATAACGACTAGCCACCTCCGCATCCACCGCCTCCCGCAGGATCCGGGGAATGCCCAGCAGATCGGTGGTGACAATCACCACCGTCTTCCCCGCGGCATCTTCGAGGGCGAGCGCCTTCGCATAGAGCGGCTGCGCGACCTTGTCCGCCGGTTTCGTGCGCGCACCGTAGCCCGACATCCACCCCGGAAGGTCCGGGGTGATCGAGATGGCAGCGGCTCCCGCCTTCCATTGGTCGGCGCCGAAAACGGCCGTGGCGGCCAACGGCAGGCAGAGTCCGACGGTGAAGTATCTGAGTTGTTCAATCATGGGGAAGATGAGGTGAGTCGAGGCGGGCACCGCCACAGCAGGACCATCGCCACTCCGGATCACACCGGCGCCAATAACCTTTCCAAGAATACGCGATTGGCGGCGGCGTTCTTGGCCGTCGCGTCCGGGTTTGCCCCGACCACACAGCACTCGGTCATAATCGGGCCGCTGAAGCCCGCTTGCTTGAAACGGGCGAAGAGGCCGGGGAAATCCACTTTGCCGTTGCCGAACTGGATCATCGCCTCGCCCTTTGCGCCCGTGCAGTCCTTCGCGCAGAAGCCCGTGGTGTGCTCCAGCAGCGGATCCAGGTCCGCCAGCGGATCCTTGCCCGTGTAATAGATGATATTGCCCGCATCGTACCAGATCTTGAAATTTGGATGCCCGACATCCTGCAACAGCCTCAGGAGCGTCGCGGCATCGCTCCCGTGGGGTTTGAACACCAGCTTGATCCCCCGTTCCTGCGCGAGGCCAGCGGCGGCGGCCATCACCTTGATGTTTTGCGCGTAGAACTCCGGCTTCGGCTCATCCGCCGTGAGCAGATAGGCGAGACCGAGCGCGTGGGCACTCTCGATCCGGGCGCGCGCATAGTCGATCGCCGTGGCCAAGGGCTCCTTGTGGTTCACCCGGAAGGCGCCGACGATCGCCGTGAGGCCCCGCGCGGCAATCCTCGACTTCAGGGTGGCGAGATACTCCGGCGTGGCGCCCGGACCGATCAGCGGATCACCCGGATGCCCGCCCAACAGGCCCAGGCCTTTGTAGCCGGCGGATTCGATCGCATCGAGCGCATCGTCGAAGCTCCACTTGTACCACGGCCGGTTGAAGCAACCGAGGGGCCACACCCGGGCGCCGGCGCCCGCGGTCGCGGCACCGCGTAACGGCGAGAGCGCAAGCACCGCCCCCGTGGCGACCGCCCGTCGGACAAACGAGCGGCGGTTCAAGATCCGCTCCACCCCACGGACGGACCCTCGGCTGCGACGAAGCACCGCTCCGGGACGTTGCGCAGACAGTTGTAACGTCATGCTTAGAAGCGCCCCGTGATACCGGCGAGGATCTTGGTCGGGAAGTTCCGCCAGGTGACCACCCGATCCTCATAGGCCGCGTAGACGGTATCGAGCGGCTTGGAGAACAAATTTTCCAGGTCGAGGAACAGGTTGACCTGCCGCGAGAGGGCATAGCGGGATTTCCAGCTCCATGTCGTCTTGGCTACCTGGTATTGGACCAGCGCCGGGGTGGCCGAATTGCTGGTGAGGTACTTGCCGCGATAAACCCCCTGCAGCCGCAGATCGAATCCATGGCCGCGATAGCTGAGGCCGATGTTGGCGCTCTTCGGGAGGAAGCCCGCTAGGCTGTTCGCGGTCAGCACTGTGGCGCCACCATAGTTGCCCTCGGTTTTCAGCACCGTATAGTTCGTATTGAAGCCGAAACCCTTCGCCCAACGGGGCAGAAAGGTCAGTTGCTGCTGATAGTTGAACTCCATGCCTTCAATCTTCGCGAAGCCACCGTTCGCCTGCGTGGTCAAACCATAACCGGCATACTGCCCGTCGAAGCCATTGTTCGGCCCATCGCCGATGATCAGGCTGCTGTCCGTATAGATATAGTCCTCGATCTTCTTCTTGAACGCGCCGAACGAGACCATGCCCTGGGATTTGAAATAGTATTCCAGGGTGAAATCATAGTTGTTGCCGTACTGCGGTTTCAGCTCCGGGTTGTTCCGGGTCACCCGCAGCGTGTCGTCGTTGACGGTGTCGAGCGGGATGATCGAGCCGAAGGCGGGGCGGCCGACCCCGGTCGACCAGCTCAGACGGGCCAGCATGCCCGGAAAGGGTTCGTACTTCAGGTGGATGCCCGGAAAGACATTTCGATACATGCCCTCGGCCGTAGCGCGACCGCCATACTGCGCCTCCGCCCGCCGCCGCAGCTCCACATCGGTCACGGTTCCGACCCAGGCGGCCCGGCGCGCTCTTTCCGCGGGTGATATATAGTTGAGCGGACCCTCGCCATCGACGCGCGTTTCCTCCACCCGGACGCCGCTCAAGACGGACACCGGGCCCAGGCGGACATTGCCCATGAAGTAAGCCGCGCCGATCGACTCGGTCACCAGCCGGAGGGACTGATAATGATTCATGGCGCCGAAGGCCACGTCTTCCTTCCACAGCTCCGGGTAGAGGCTCGCATGCCGCGCCACGCCATAGGGGTTCGGCCACGGTGGAACGCCGCCGTTGGATTTGAAGTACTTGTCCTCGATCTCCCGATGATAGCCCGTCGTATCGACAAACTGCGCCAGGTCCCGGTTGTCGTCGGCGTTGCCGAAGACCCCGTCGGCGCCGGCGTAGTTATACCGTCGGTTTTCGCTCCAAAGCTTGCGCCCCTGCCGTTGAAAGTTGAAGCCCGTCTTGAAAAAGGTCGGCAACGTCAGCGCCAGCTCCTTGCGCAGATCAAACTTTGCCGCCAAAATCCGGTCGAACCCCCGCAGGTCGGTTTGACCCAGGAGCAGCGAACCATAGTTGCCCAGGTTATACATATCCGGACCCACCGTCTGGGTAATCGTCGGGTGCGTGCCATCCTTGGAGCGATCGTCGGTCCAACCGATGTTGCCCAGCCGCATCGTCACGGTGCCCTTGGGCCGCGAGTCAAATTTGTCGTCCTTGTGCGAGACATCGTAGAACGTGGCGGCATTCGAGTAACTGAGACTGTAGTCGATTTGCATCCCCTCGAAGCGATGCCGCACCATCGGCGAAACCAGGAACGTGCGTCCCGCCTTGTCGTTCGCCCCGACGGAGAGGTTGCTGAACGAAAGCGTGGGATGCGGGTACACCCGGGTGATCCCGTTGCTGTAGTTCGGATGTATATATCCGCCGCCCGTGCGATTTCCGGCCGCGTCCACCGTGGCGAGGACCTGGGGTGTCGCGGCCGTCGCCACGCCGACGGTCGTGAGGGCGTTGGCGGAGGTGTGGTTGTTCTCGTGGAAGAAATTGTAGGAAGTATTCAGCGAGACCGTGGTTTGATCGCTCCACCGGTAATCCAACTTGACCCCGGAAGCCAGGCGGGTGCGGGTGGCGCCGGCGACCGTTCGCGTCGCCGAGTAGGCAAACACGGGCCCGGGATTGTTGTTGCGCTCGAAAGCCGCGTTTCGGATCGCGGTGTTGGGTGGCTGGCTGTGCATCGTGCCGGTGACCGTTATGCCGATGTTCCTTTTTTCACCCAACACGTCCGAGTACATGAAATTCATCGACGGCCCGTAACCGATGATCGGCTGCTTCCATTTCGCCGCGTGGCTGGAATGCACTGCGCGGGTGGCAAAGCCGAGCGTGTAGCTGAATATCCGACCGGCGGTGCGATCGAAGGCGCTCTTGCTGACGAGATTCACGCTGCCGCCGATCGAAGCTCCGCTCATGTCGGGCGTGGGCGCCTTGGTCACTTCAATCGTTTCGATATTGCCCAAGGAGGCCTGCTCAAACTCGAAGGCCCGGCCGGTGCCCGCCGATTGGGCGCTCGCCACCTGTTGCCCGTCCATGGTGACCGAGTTCAGGTCGGCGCCCACCCCGCGGATGCTCACCTGGCGAACATCGGCGCCGTTGTAATTGGCGGTCATGCCGGCCATGTGCTGGAGGAGATCGCCGATGTTGCCGTCGGCGACATTGCCAAACGTATCCGACGACACGATCGCCTTCACGTTGGGCGCCAGCCGCTGGAGCGTTTCCGCCTTCGCCGTGCCCTCGCGCTCGCCCGCCACGGTGAACTTTTCCAACTTGTAGATGGAGGACGTCAGCTCGACGTTGCGGGTCACGGTCTGGCCGGCGTCGACGGCGAGCGGAATCCGCTGCTGGTCCAGGCCGGAGAAACTCACGATCAGCGTCGTCGGACCGGGCGGCATGCCATAGAATTGATAACGGCCTTCGCGGTCGGTGACGGTGCTGCGGTTCGTGCCGGCGATTTCGACCACCGCGCCTTCCAGGTAGGTTTGGGTCGAAACATTGCTGACCTGGCCGGTGATGGAGGCAGTTTGCTGAGGCGATACTTTGGCAACGGGACTCTCCGCCGCCTGGATTGCGTGGGGCAAGGTTGCGGCGAGGCCGAACCAAACGAAGAACAGGACAGTGGGGATTTGGGGTTTCATCGGGACTTGATTCTGATTGGGAAATCGGATCCGGGGTTGGATCAGCCGAGGGGCTTTGTGACTGATAGTGCCGCAAACCGGCCGGTCAAATAACAATCTGGTTAATTATTCCGGGCAGTTTAGGTCGATTAATGAGAGATTCGACTCGGCTTTCCGGCGTCACAATCTTGCCGGGGAGATATATACGGGATTGGTGTGGGATCGGAAGAAAAAGGCCCTGGCAGGTGCAGGCTCGAGCCCTGATCGTCAGTCGTGAGCTGCCGCCGGGAGCGAAGCTGCCCACGACCAAGGAGATGGCGGAGAAATGAAAGGAGGCGGGATGCCGCACCGCGGGGAATATTTCGCTGCGGGAGCCCCAAAAGCCAGCCGCCGGGCGGGTGGTGGCGGCCGGGGCGGGTTTCCCGCGGTTGTTCGCCCGTTTCTGCGCCCACCACGGACTTTCGACCCAGGACGAATGGATCACGAGCGCGTTCGAAATGCGCTTGGATATCCCGGGCAAATTGAAGCTCGTGCTGCACAAGCACAAGGAACTGGACTATCTCACATGCCAGGTTCCCCAGATGAAATCCTGGAGAAACATGAAAACCGAGAGCTTGAACCTGAGCGCGGATTGAGCGCCGTTGGCGTTCATGGCCGCATCGACTCCATCATGCGCAAAAGTGCCGCCACCATTTTTGGCGCCGCTTCCTTTTCCAGGCGGTTGACCCCGACCCACGACTCGTAGCCGCCAAGTTCGTGCTGCTTCACCGTCGGCATGTAGCCATACCAGCCATTGGCGAGTTCGATGGTGAACGCCTTGGCAAACGGAGCCCGTGCTTTGATTTCCAACCCCATCTCGGCAAAGGTTTCCACCGGCGTAACCGCGATGGCCAGATCCCCGATGCGAACGGCCTGCACCGGCACGTTCAGCCGCTCGGGCGCCGCCAGCGCCAGCAACACCAATTCGGAATAGACTTTTTCCTGACTGTGCCACGGTGCCTCACCCGGAGGACGCCCCGCCAGGACCTTGCGGGCGTGGGTCACCATTTCGGGTGACGGTCGACGCGGTTCGAGCGCGAGTTCCTCGTAACGCACATCAAGCTTCACCCAGTTCTGGTAGTTGATCGATTGGCAGGCGCGATCGACCTCCGCGGCGACGACATTCGCGACGCGCCGCATCTTCACATACGGTCCCTCCGGATCATAGGGTTTGCGGTCGTCGATCGTCTTAATATCCCCGCTGGTCCCATTGGACATGATTCCGACAAACAGCGGATCCTGTCGCGATGCGCCCAGCAATTCGCCGATCCGCTCCGCAAACATACCAAAGTAGTCAGCGGACAGTGCGGTGGGATGCCCGCGGCCGACGTAATGCAGCGAGTAATTTGCCAGCAACGCGATTGGACGACCGTTGACCGACTGCACCGAGAGAAAACACACCTCTGGATCCGTCGGACCCGCCGGTTCAATCAAATCGGGCGATGCGATCGGAGGATTCATTCTCACCCGGTCGACACCGCCAAAGGGATTCCGGCGGTTCTTCTCCGACTTCACGAACCACCGGCGGTTGAAAACATGCTCCGGCACCTGCCCCGCCCCCCAACCCACGCGCGCCGGCTCCAGCCGGGTGATCGCGTTTTGCACGCTGGCGGAAATCCGCCGGGCCAGAAATTTCTGATACGCAGTCAACGGTTCCTGGGAATCTGTGAATCCGTCGAGGTCGAGCCATTGCGTGATACTCGGGCCGGCCATGCGCATCGCCGGGCCGGCGCTGTGGCTATGCGTCGCGGAAATGAGGATGTGCGAAGGCGGGAGTTTGCTCTGCGCCTTCACGAGGCGCTTCGCCTCGTCGCACACCACGCGGGGCAGGGCGCCATTGTCGGCCACCACGAACGCGATTCGCGTCGCGCCGTCGTCGAGGACCAGCGTGCGCACGTGGAGTGGATCGTGCACGTGGCTGGCCGGCGGCGGGTTGAATCCCCCGGGAATCGGGACTCCCAGCTCCGGCGTGATATCAGTCCGGTCGGCCCCGGCGCGCAGGACGAGATTACCCTCCGTCGCCGGTGCGACCGTAGCTCCGGCCAGGACGACGAGGCAAATCATCCGGACCAACCCGGAACCGAAACCAGCGAGGGGAAGGGTCAGACGCATCGTCATCATGGCATGAAAATCATAGAGCCCCGGCCGGAAGCCGTGGCGAAGCAGGAGAGGCCGTGAGTCACCCGCTCAAAACGTTCCCCTAATTCCCGCCCCAAAAGCCACGCCCGGTTGCACGAACCGGGACAGCCATGCGTAGGCCGGGGTGGCCGAGCCTCGAACCCAGAAGGTCTGGGGCACATTGAAGATATTATTCACACTGGCGGACAGCGACCACCGCTTCGTGAGCTGGTAGGAGGCGTTTAGATCCAGGATGGTGCGAGCTTTGATATATTGAAACGCGTCCGGTCCGAACGCCGGTTGAGCGACGCGTTTGTCCAATCCCCGATGGTTCCATTTTGCCATGAAACTCACCTGCCGGCGGTTGAACGAAAAACCCCAGTTGCCGGAAGTCGGAATAAAACTGGTGAAGTCCGCCTGGCGATTGCCTTCCAGTCTGAGTTTGGTCGCGTTCGCAAAAACCGAGAAGTACGCACCCCAACCGCCCAACCGGCGCAGCGAATGCCGGAGGTTGAACTCGGCACCCGTAACCCGGGCATCACCGGCGTTGAACTTGGTGCTGAGGTTCCAGCCCACATATTTGGGCTCAAGGCCGACCTCGGCCAAATCTGCCACGGTGGCCAATCGCACGGCCGACCCGAAGAAATCCTTGATGTCCTTCACGAAAGCCCCCGCGCTGAACAGACCGCCCTGGTCGGTATAGTATTCCAAGGACAAGTCGTAGTTGTCGGCGGTCCAGGGACGCAACGCCGTGTTGGCAACCGCAATCGTGCCTCGAACGACGCTGGGATCGTTGAGCTGTTCCTCATTCAGGTCATTCTCCCGGATCGTGGCGCTCGGAATGACATCGACGAAGTTCGGCCGGCCATACGTCTTGGCATAGGCAAGTCGCGCCAGGAAGTTTTCCTTGATCGCGTAGGTGAAGTGAAGGCTGGGATAGTAGCCGTCGTAGGTCCGCAAGCCCTTGAACGCTCGTTCCTGGCGGATCAGGAACAACTCCTCCATCGAACCAACCGCGCCAGCGTCCGGCCGCCGAATCCGGGCGCCGGCCGGGGTGCGCGCGAAGCTACCGTTGGCACTGCGCACGAACACGGCATCCGAGTCCATGAGGGAACCCTGCCCATCATCTCTCGTTTGCTCGAACCGCACTCCGGTCAATACATTCAACCGCCCCTTGAACAGACTGGCTTCGGCCTGAATGTGCAGCGCAGACACGGTCTCCTCTATATACTTGGAGTTTGTCCGGCGGTAGTTTTCCTGGGCCACCGCCTGCGCCGGTGTCTGCACGAACAGGTCCGGGTTCGCCTTGAACGCGGTGTAGGCCCGGTCGGTGGATGTCCATGGAACATTCTTGAAGCCAAAATATGAGTCCTGGTTTTTGTAGACCTGCATCAGGTACGGCACGGACGTATCGGCCGTCGCCGTGTTTCCGTCCGGTCCGGCATACGTACGTGCGCCACTGTTTTGACGGGAATCGACGGCCAGAACACTACGATAGGCACCGCCCTGCAAGGAGGCGGGAAAGGGGAGAAACGAGAATCGCCGACGCACGTTCAGATGGGCCGACTTGATGATCGACTTGCTGAAGTAGGGGGCCGAATTGCCGGAATTCAACCGGTAGAGGGAGGGATCATAGTAATTCACTTCCCTGTTATCGTTGCCATAGACGGTGATCCCCTCAGGGCGTTCCGTCGGCTGGACGTTCGTAAGCGAAACACGCACCGGATTGATCAAAGTGGACGAGATGCTGTTGAAATACTCCAGTTCCGGCCGGTTGCGTGACGCCGCAGAGTAATTGATCCCGGATGTGATTTTCCAGCGACCGTCGTCGAAGCGGTAGTTCAGAAAACCGGAGTCGGTGTTGCCCTTGAACGTCTGGTTGGTGCCGGAGAGGGTGACCGCACCCCGGCCGGTGGCGCCAATGGAAAAATCGTCTCCGAACGTGAGCGGCACTCCGGTCGCCGGGGTCGGAGTTCCAATCGCACCGACGTTCCACGTCCAAGTGTTGGTTCCGATATAGACGGCATCGCGATAGTATTTGCCCCCGAAGGAAAGCACGGAGCTTGGCGTGATCCTCCAGTCGGCCTTGGCGGTGAACTCCGTGCGCCGCAAGCTGTGCGGCCCATCCGTGAGGGCGTACGCCAGCAGATAGGGTTTGCTGATCGACGCGCCTGTCGCGGTCCCGGCGGTGCTGTACGTCTTGGTTGAAAGGTGCTGCTCGGAAAACCGGTCGCTCTGCATCCCGGTGACGACGATGCCGAAGTTCTTGGTCAGTGGCAGGGTATAGCTGAAGTCGAAACCGGGACGGATCTTTCGGGTGTTTTTGTCCCCATTCGAATGCGGGGTCTTCTTTATAGTGAAGTTCTCGCTGTTCATCACGAAACTGATCCCGCCGGTGAACTGAGCCCGGCTGGCCTCGAAGGCGCTCCGGGTCACCATATTGACGGAACCGGCGAGCGAGTCCGCCGGGTTCGATGGGGTCGGAACTTTCGTCACCTCGATCCGCGAGGTCGACGACAGCGTCATAAAGGCAACATAGAACGTGCGATCACCACCAGCGATCGCCGTGATCATCGGGGCACCATCCGTCGTATACCCCGTCTTGTCGGCACCGAGGCCGCGCAACGACACCGAGTCGATCCCCGTGGCGCTGCTCTCCGCCGTAAACCCCGGCAGGAACTTGAGAAACTCACCGGCGGTGCTGCCGAGGATATCCCCGAACGTGTCAGTCGCGATCACGTTCTTGATATTTGGGGCAAAGCGCTGCTCGTTGAGCGCAAGCGCCTGACCATCATTTTCCTTTTCCGATGCGACGACATAGGGATCCAGCCTGACCGCGGCGTCCTTTCCGTACCGCGCCAGGCTCGTCAAATCGACGTTTTGTTCCACACTGGCGCCGCTCCTGACCTCAAGACGGATCTCCTGTGGATCCAGATCGGTATAGAACACTTCCAGCGTAATTGGACCATCCGGCAGATTTACCAACCGGTAGTTCCCAAATTCGTCCGTAAACGTGACCGTCCCCGTGTTCTTAACCGCGACTCGCGCATTGTTCAGATACTGTCCGGTCACGGCGTTCTTCACCCGTCCGGTGACTGACCCAGGGTTTGGTTCCGCCGCGACTGCGCCAGTCGACGTCGCGTGGAGCAGAACAATGGCGGTGAAAATGCGCAGCCCTTGGGACCACCGGTGCCGGCGAACTCCAACTGAGAGGGTCAAACGGGGTAATCGAATCATGCGGGATAGGGGGTTGAGCTTCACGAACCGAACCGACAGATAGTTTCGAAAGCCAATTGATCAAATATTTACACAGATCACACTGCTGTCCGGTCATTGAAGGGTGTGTATAATGCATAAAGCTTATTATCAGTTACTTAACGGACCGGAAGTTTCGCCGCGATTTCAGCTCGGCCAAAAATGAGTTTCTACAGAATGCTGGTGAAT
>JBIJCX010000052.1:0-32665 GCA_044344465.1 Opitutaceae bacterium | reverse complement strand
ATTCTTTGGGTCGATCTCGGCCTCAATCTCCAACGCGTTGCCCCGAATTTCCGCCAGCACGATTTCCTGGTTCGCAGGCAGGGCCATTGCGGCGACGCGCCGCTCTTCCTGGCGCAGCGAGGCGATGTCGCCCGCCGGTTCGATTCCGAGTTCCTCTTTGCCAATCAAGGTCAGCCGCCGCGGCAGAGTCATGATGCCGTTGTCGCGCCGGCCCGTCATGGCGGGATTCACATTGAAGAGTGCGATCACGCCGCCCTTGCCGTCGGGCGCGGCCGACGGCGCATGAACGCCGCCCGGGCTGACCGGGCCAAAGTTGAAGCGCCCGTGCGCGGTGGCGGCAAACTTGTCGCGCGGCCTGTCGTAGTCGCCGATCAGATACTGGCCGCTGCTCGTATGGCTGAAAAACAGGAGGATGTGCCGGTCGCCGATCGGCCAGAAATACGGGCAGGCCCCGTCATCGCCGACCCGCGTGAAGCGATCGCCCTCGAGGAACTGATGCACGAACTCCCACTTTGCCAGGTCCCGCGACCGGAACAGGAACTCCGCCGGCACCGGTTTGCCCGCGGGTCCGGAATATTCCACGGAGCCTGAGAGCGAATAGTAGACGCCGTCCTTCTTCCAGATGCAGGGATCGTAGACGCGGTACGGCAGTGGCTCCGCCGAAAGGAAGTGATGTTCCACGCCATCCTTCACCAACGGGATGACCGTGCCGCCCGTCACCTTCTCCCAGTTCAACAGCAACGGATCACGCGACACCGCGACCATGTTGCCGAGATTGCGCCCGTGGTACATCGCGATCACCCGATCCCCGTCGACGAGCACCGAGCCGGAGTAGCACTGTTCCTCGGGGTTCGGATAGATGGCGTAGGGCAGATCGCGCCAGTGAATCAAGTCCTCGCTGACGGCGTGCGCCCAATGCCAGCGGCCGTCCTCCGGCGGGTTCGCCTGGTAAAACAAGTGCCAGCGCCCCTGCCAGAAGCACAGCCCGTTGGGATCGTTGAGCCGCGCCAGCGGGCTCGAGAAATGATAGACGGGCGAATGCGGATCCGCGGCCTGTTTTTGCCGCAGCTCGCGGAAACGCCCCAGCAGCGGGTTGCGATTGAGTTGTTGCTCTTGCTCGGGCAGCGAGTTCGCGAATGAAAACCGGGGCGCCTTGGAGGTGTAGTCGCGGGGCGTGTCCGCCGCGCCCAGCGTGAGAGCCGACGCGAGGATGACGGAACCGAGGCCGAGGTGGGGTAAGATCTTTTTCATGGCCGATTACTTCTTCGATGAGACCTCCACCGGCCGCCCCTCTTCGTCGGCATCGATCGCGGACTTCGACACGCTCTTCGCGCCGGACCAGCCGAACGCGCGGAACGCACCCTCGCTCCCCCACGCCACCATCGGGACATTCACGGCCAGGGGTTCCTCGCGAAAAATGCGGCGCATGAACAGCCACTTTTCCTGCTGCAAACCCTTCAGTTCTGCCTTCTCCGCCGTGGTGAGCGGCTGCACCGCGTTTCGCGCGACCAAGCCGTGGGTGCGGTTCTGCAGCGCGGTGAACTCAAGGCCGCGGCGCAGGAAAGCGACCCGGCGGCGAACGGTTTCGTCATCGGCCAATCGGTCCGCCGCGACAAGCATGCTCCGCAGCCCGGCCACCACCGCGGGCGTGTACGCCGAGGGCGGGTCGGCATCGCGCGCGGCGATCTCGTTCGTGAGCTCCTCGATCCGCGCGAGATAACGTCGCACCTCGCGGGCCGCGCCGCCAAATCCGGACTGGCAGTAATCATCGAGGATGGCGTCGACATCCGCGTCGGGATTCCAGAGCAGCCGGGCGAGGATGTAGTAGTTCACGCCCTCGGTCGCCCAATGGTGCATGCACGAGTCGAAGTCGGTTCCGATGAGGGAATGATGGGCGAAGGTGCGCAGGTCTTCGGCCAGCTTGTGCGCATAGAGCGAGGACGTGCCTTCGCGCCGCGCGAACAGCAGGAGGTTCGGGCGCCAGTAGAGCTTTTGGGCCGCGGCGGCCCACGCACTCCAGTCCTGGCGGGCCTGCTCGCGATCGGCGGCGCGGCGATAATTCATCCCGACAAATCCCACCACGAGATTTGGGTGGAGTTTTTCGCGCACCGGCGGGGCCAGGTAGGCGCTGTAGGCATACACGGTGAGCAGCGCGTCGGGATGCTTGGCCGTGATGCGCGTGGCAAGCTGGTTCCAGAACCACACCATGCGATCGGTGAGCGAGACGTAGTCAAAATCCCGGCGCGGCGAGGCGGTCAAATCCCACAGTTGAATCTTTCGGCCTTCGGGCGGATCTAGCTTCTTGCAGTCCGCACACATGCAAAACGTCGCCGAGCCACCGTCATTCGGGGCGAGCGAGATGCTCTTGGCCCCCGAGCGATCGAGTTCAGCGATCTTGTCGCGGGCGAGCGCCTCGATGAGGGCGAGGTTCGATTTGCAGAGTCGCGCCCGGGCCGGGGTGAGCTTGGCGAGATCGCGCGAGCCATTGGGCTGCAGGGCGAACCATTCGGGGTGCTCGGCGTGATACTTGTCCCAGACCTCGCCGAACGCGTGCCCGCCGACGATGCCGACCTTGCCACCCAGCCGCTGCCAGTCGAACCAGCCCGGCTGCGCGGCCGAGGTGCCGAGCGCCACAGCCTCGGCCTGGTCCTGGCCCGCTTTTTTCACGCCAAGATAGTCGAGGCCCGCCTGCACCCGATCGTTGTAGTGCGCGTTGCGAATCTGCCGCTGGCCAATCAGCGGGGTGAACGATCGGTCCATGGCCGGGATCGTCACCGTCCTGCGCCGCGGCGCGACGAGACCGAGTTCGCCCGGCCATAGCATCCGGAAGCCCAGGGCGTCCTCGAGCCACGTCGTCACGGCATAGCGGGAGCCGTCGGGATCCGCGGGCGTCTTGTCATCCGCGCCGAGCAGGACCAGCGCATTGGACAGCGTGCGGATCAGGATCCCGCCCGCCCCGAGTCCATCGGAGGAGGCACCGAGCTGTCGCGCCACGGCACTTTCCCCGATCAGCACGAACGCCGCGGGCGTCGCGGCCCCCGCGGTGGCGCGGAGCGTGCCGTTGGAAATGGTAACGTCCCGCAGCGTCCCCTCCGCGACGACCGGCAACTTGGCGCCGGAGGTCCGCTCGATTTGCGCCACCAAGAGGGCCGCGCCTCGCTTCGCGGCCGCGGAGGGCCGATCGGCGAGCACGACGGTCGCGTTTGGCCTGCCGTCGAGCACGAGCGTGAGCGCTGGGGCAGCTTGGACCGAGGCAGCAAGGGCCAGCGCGGATATCAACCAGAGATGGAAAGGTTGCATGCGGGTTAAGGGGGTCGATGAGCCGTGTCGATTGATCACCGCGCGGCTCTGCATCGTTTAGGGACGGATCGAAAACTCAACGTTTGTCGTCAACCGCCAGGTGGTGGGTGGTGGCACAATCTCGCGGTAAATGAACCGCCGGGCACTCACGTCAATGGGCGGGTAATCAGAGGATCCCGGCGGTCAAATACATTGGCCAAATTCAGCTGAAAGCCGAGTCTCCGCCCGCGTGGCCGGCGGGCCACCGCGCATCCGGCCGTGGCGTCGACATAGATGCAGGAATTCCCGTAAACCTTCGATTCCGCATTGCTCCGGCCGGCGAAATTCTTGCTCTGGCATCGATGCCATGACTCAGGTTCTCACCGACCCGTCGTTGGCGAAGGTCGTGGCTTGGGCCTCCGCGCCGGTCGAACCGCCCACGCGAGAAAACGATCCTTGCCGTCCTCAACTTCGAATCCGTGCAGTCCCGCCTCCCGCAACCACCGGCCCAATTCGTCCGGCTCGGGCAGCAGGTGATCGTGCATGAAGGACGCCCCGCGGCCATGCACCGCGTTCACGAAACTTCGGCTGCGGGTGTGTGCAATCCAGAGGACCCCGCCGGGCCGGAGAGCCCTCGCCAAACGGCGCGCGATGCGTGCGTGCGGCACGAGGTGCGGAAACACATTGAAACACACGATGTGATCGAAGACTGCCGACTGGCGGACAAACGTCTCGGCGCGGGCCGTGTGGAGTCGGACGTGGGCTGGCAGCCGACGTCCACCCGCAATCCGGATAAGCTTCGCCGAGGCATCGAAGGCGACCACACTCCCGGTCGGACCAGTCAGCGCGGCCAGCACGGCGGTGAGCCGGCCGGTGCCGCAGCCGGGCTCGAGCACGTGCTGGCCGGCCCTGATCTGCCACCGGCGGGAAAAATCTTCGACGATCTGCCGTTCCTGCGCCGTGAACGTGTGCCAGCGGGGATCTGCGGCCAACTGGTCGAAGCCGTGGGTGCCGTTCGCATGCATGCGGTCGAATGGCGGGACGGGCACGGTGCTATTCCCTCAAGCCGGCCTTGCGCAGATCGATCTCCTCGATCCCGAGTTCCCAGGCCGGCGAACCGGCGTTGAAGCGAAAATCGCCGCGCTCGGAATCGCGGAAAAGCGGATCGCCGACGCGGCTATGCCGCTCGCGGCCCTCTCTGCGCGCGGTGGCCAGGTGCCCCTCGGCCCAAGCCGGATCCGATGCATGCCAGAGGAGATTATGATCCGTCTGCATCTCGCTGTAACGCGGATCAGGTGGGCCCAGCAGGTTTTTGAGGTAGAACGGCCGCAAACCGGGCTTGGCGGCCACCAGGATGTTGCGCTCGATGACCGCACCGTCGACCGGCGCACCTTCGATTGAAATCAGGCCGCGCGGTTGAAAAAAGCCCGTCGGATCCACGATAAAATTGTTCACCACGCGATTGGGTCCCTTAATCGCGATGCCGGTCCCCATGCCGCCATTCCGCAATATCACGTTGCGCTCGATGATCGTCTCCTCCTGATCGTCGTCACAGCGGATGCCCTCGCCCATGTTTTCCGACCGGCAGTCGTGGATGAAATTTTCCCGGATGCGATTGCCGCGCCCCGTACCCGAGACGTAAATGGCGTCGCCATCCCACAGCTTCTGCACGACGTCGTGGATTTCGTTTTGCTCCACGAGATTGTTGCGCCCGTGCAGGAACGGCTCGCGCAACCGCCACGCGATGCGCCGGCCCGGCTGCGGCGCCAGCGCCGCGCCGCCCGCCGGCTCGACTTCCTGCCAGCGAATCGTGCGCCAGCCGTCGCCGAGGCCGTCCTTGCGCCAGGCGATCCGACCGCTGACCGTGATGGCGGTGTAGTTGAGGTCGTGTATCAGGTTGTGCGCGACGCGGTTCTCGCCGCTTTGCCAAACGCTCACCGCCGCCGCGTGCCATAGAATCTCGCCCACGTGGTGGATATGGTTGCGCACGATCTGGTTCTGCCGGTTCACATCCTTCGTGCCGGGGCCGTAACCGGCGAGCACGATTCCGGCGCCGCCCAGATGGGCGAACTCGGAATCGGACACGCGATTGTCCTGCGCGTGCAAATCCATCCGAAGACCGGCGCCGCCACTGTCGAGCCAGCGACACTGTTCAAACGACACACCCTCGGCCCCGCGCAGGCGCACGAGCGCCGTGGGCCGATCAAACATCTCCCAATCGTGCTGCAGCGTCGATCCGAGGCGTTCCTTCTCCCAAGGCCACCGATCGCCGCGCGTGAAAGCCAGCCCCCGAAAGGCGATTCCCCGCACCGGCGTGTCGCGCGGCCCGTCGTAGTCGATGTCCCCCTCGATGCGGATCAACTCGGTGAGTTGGGGTGCCTCGATTTCCTCGGGGCGTTCGCCGCGCGGCCACACGTGGACCTTCCTTTCCCGGGTGTTGAGCACCCATTCTCCGGGCTCATCGAGCGCATCGAGGACGTTCTCGACCCAGACCGTGCCTTTCGCGTTTACGTCCTTCAATCCCCAGCGAATCTTGATCATCGGATAGCTGGCCGGAATCCGCGTCCGCGCCATGCCTGCCGCCACGTCGACCGACTCCAGTGGCAGGAGATTCAGGATCCAGCCATAGTTCGGACGGATCATGATCTCCACGTCTTCGAGATTGGCCCAGTTCCTCAGCGCCCCGGGTGGGAAATGCAGGGTGAACCGGTCGAGGCCCTCGACCTTCCGATAGTCGCGCGTCGGCGAGAAAGGCGCCCCGCGAGCCCGTGGCATCCGGCCGGCGCGATCGTAAAGCGTAAGAAAAGGTCTCAACCTTTCCGGCAGCCGGGCCGTCCAGAATGGGCCCTCCTTTTCCCAGCCCGTCAGCGCCACAGCGGCGCTGAAAACCGGCTGTTCGCCGCGCTCGGCCACGTAAGTGATCGTAAAGCCGGGCGCGGCGGAATCCCGCGTCGAGAACACGACGGTGTCCTCCACCCGGTAGAGGCCCCCGCGAATCAGCACCGTGTAGTTCTGCGCCGGTTCGCGGGCCTTGTGTGCGCGCACGGCATCGCGCGCCCGGGCCAGCGAAGCAAACGGGCGCGCGCGCGTCCCGGGGTTGGCATCGCTGCCGGTCGGGGCAAGATGGAAGTCGGCCCCGCCCAGTCTTGCGGCTGCGGCCAAGAGCAGGAGAGCGAACGAGAGCGCGGTCCGCGAAATCCGGTACCAGCGGCCCAATGCGGGGGAACTTGCGGCAATCGCCATGACACGGTCTTCGAACTTTATCCCGAGCGAGGCAAACCCGTATCCACCGGGGCGCACGATCGCACGCCCATCAGCTGGGACGGCGACGACAGCGCACCGCCCGCCGATCGTCGCTGACAGCCGACCCGCACGACCCCACCGTGACGCCTCAAACCCCAATCACGCCCCCTGCATGAACGCCCGCCATCGTCTGACCCGCCGATTTCATTCCCTCGCGCTCGCCCTGGTTGTCCCGATCGGCGCCCTCGCCGCTGCAACGGAGCCACGCCTGCCCGACTGGTCGGCGTGGGAGAAATATCGCGCCACCGTCGCGCACCCGAGCGGATCGATCAAACCCGCCGACCTCGCCCGTGCCCGTGAAAATCTGAAACTCTATCCTTGGGCGCAACGCCATGCGGCGGGTTTGGAGCGAACCGCCCGGACCGCCGCGGGTCGGCTGACCCCGGAATTCCTCGCGCACATGATTCCGGATACGACGCCGGGGGACCCCAAGTTTACGCCGTGTCCCGCATGTCGTGATCAGGGCAAGCCCGTTCATCCACACGGGCTCTGGTCCTGGAGCAGTTCGACCCCGGACCAGCTGACGTGCGACGTTTGCGCCACGAAATTCCCCCACGAGAAATACCCGGAAAGCATCGCGCTGCGCACGCGCCACGGGACGCCGCAGACGCTGACTTACTACAGGGGCGATCCGTTCGTCATTTTCAGCTACAAGACGGGCCGGCCGAGCTTTTCCGCCAACATCCGGGCGCGCAAAGTCAGCCACATGGCCGGTCTCGCGCACACGCTGGCCGAGGCGTACCTGCTGACCGGCGAGCCCGACTACGCCCGCGGCGTGCGGGCAATCCTGCTCCGCTTCGCCGCCTGTTATCCCCACTGGCTCGTTCACACCGGCTATGGCGAATACGCCGACCTGAATCCCCACACGGCCGCGCAGTTCATCAACCAGCTGCCCGAACCCGAGCTCTGCCCGCCGCCGAACCGGCCCGACCGCCGATTGCACACCGGTTACTGGAGCGCCGGCCGGGCGGGCGGCGTGGGCCAGGAGTCCGGCTTCGTGCGTCGGGTGGTGGAATCCTACGACTTCACCTGCGAGGCCCACAACCTCGACGGCACCCCGCTCTACACCGCGGCCGAGCGCCGCACGATCGAACGCGACCTGCTGATCGAATCGACCTTCCTGCTCGTGGCCGACAAGCAGATCAACAACAAGTCGGTCGGCAACCGCACGGCGGCCGCCCTCGTCGGCCTCTGCGTTGGGGATCCCGCGTTGGTGCGTTTCGGCTGGGAAGGATTCCAGCAGACCGTCGACGGCTGGTTCCTCCCGGACGGCACGACTTCGGAGTCGCCCGCCTACGCGCTGATGACGCTCGGCAACATCTGGGACATGGCGCAGGCCCTGCGCGGCTATTCCGATCCGCCGGGCTACCGCGACGACGCCGGTCGGCGCGTGGACGCGCTCGATCCGTATCGCGGGACTGCGTACGAGCGCGTCTGGGCGGCGACGTTCAAGGGTTTGCAGGGCGACCTCCTGTATCCGGCCTATGCGGACTCCTATCGCACGTCGACCCTCGGCAGCCACTTCGTCGAACTGATGGTCGCCAACTATCCGGAGCATCCGGAATTTCTCGCGTTGCTGCGCGAGATCTGCGGCCCCGATCTGGTCCGCGGCCACACCCCGATTGCGCTCTACTACCGCGAACCGGGAATCGAGAAGAAGCCCGCGCCCGCGCTGGTGCTGCCCGACTGGTGTTCGCCGGAACTGCGCATTGGCCACTTGCGCACCGGCGAAGACGGCCGCGAGAGCTTGCTGCTGCTCAGTGCGAGCCACTGGGGTGGCCACCACCATCAGGACAGCCTGAATCTTTCGTACTGGAAGCAGGGCGCCGAGGTGCTTTCGGATCTCGGCTACCTCTGGGATCATCCGCGCAAGCACCAGGCTGCGCGCACCGTCGCCCACAACACCGTGCTGATCGACGGGAAGGATCAAGTCACCAAGGAGCGCGGCGGCGACGTGCGGTTCTTCAAGACGTCGGCGCACGTGAAGGTGATGGAGGCTTCTTCCAATGCCTATCCCGGCGCGAAACTCTATCGGCGCACGTCGGCCGTCATCGATCACGGCGGCGGGCGCAGCTACGTCGTGGATTTCTTCCGGGTGCAGGGCGGCCGGCAACAGGACTACGTCTACCACGCTGCCGCCAGCGCCTGCCAGGTGACCGGCCTCACGCTGGCACCCGCACCGGACACTCCGCTGTACGACTTTACCAACATCCGCACCGCCGCTGGCGCCGGAGTGTGGCGCGCGACCTGGCCGGCCGGACCCAAAATGACGGCGGTGGCCTGGAATATTGGCCAACGCGGCGAGCGGGTGTTTGTTACCGATGGCTGGGGCCAACGCGATTGGAAGAATTCCGATCTCGGCGCCACCCTGCCTTATATTGTCCGCCGCGGTGAAGGCGATGGCGCCAAGATCTTCATCTCCGTCTTTGAAGCGCACGAAGGCATCACCCCGTTCGTGCGCGGCGTCAAAATGTCCGACGACCCGGAAGTCCTGATCGTCGAAACCGCCCTCGGAACCGACACCGTGATGTCGCGACTCAGCCCCGGCACGCTTGCCGTGCGCCCGGACGGGGGCGAGCAACGGTTGACCGGACGCTTCGCTGTCGCCTCGGTGCAGGCTGGCAAGCTCGCGTGGAGTTTTGTCGAGGCCGGGGGGCCATGACCGTGCCGCCCGCGATCCCGCCACCGGTTGACGACCCCCGCACCCACAACTGAGATGCACCCGATTTGAAGATTTGAACCTCGGCGCGCCCGGCGGCTTGACAGTTGTCCCGTCGATTTGCCACTCTCAACCTTTTCTCCACACAAGCACGTCAGTTCGAATCGATCCTACGTCATGCCCGCAGCCAACGATATTCGCAAAGGCCAAGTCATCAAATTCAACGGCGAGCCGCACCTCGTCATGGAAACCCAGCATCGCACACCCGGCAATCTCCGCGCCTTTGTGCAGATCAAGATGCGCAACCTGCGTTACGGCAAGGCACTGGATCAAAGATTCGCATCGACGGACACGATCGAAGTGATGCCGACTGACCGCCGCACCCTTGAATTCAGTTATGCCGATCGGGGCACGTATTCGTTCATGGATCCGGAGAATTTCGAACAGATCGATCTGACGGAAACGCAACTCGGCGACGTGAAGAACTACCTCGCCGCGGGCGGAAAGGTGGACGTGCTCTTTGTCGATGATCGTCCGCTTTCGGTCGATTTGCCATCGACTGTCGCGCTCAAAATCGTCGAATCCGCCGATGGCGTCAAAGGCGACACGGCCAGCAACGTGCAGAAACCTGCTCGGCTCGAGACCGGCTTGGTGGTGCAAGTGCCGCTTTTCATCAAGGAAGGCGAAGTCATCAAGGTCAGCACGGTTGACGGTTCCTATCTCGGACGCGTCTGAACCGGGTTGCCCGCGCCGATCGGCGCGGGCTGTCAGCCTGAGCGCACGCTGCGCGCCGACATCATTTCCCTGCCGGGATGACTATATCCGGATGACTCTTACAGCGCCAAGCCGATGGATCGTCGTCTGAGCGCACAGCCTTCGCGTCGCACTGCGGGCAGGACGGCGTCGTATAATCTCCCGTGGTGATTTCCTCCATCAACTCGGTCCGGGCCGAGTCGGGGAGCGCGTTAAGCTTTTCCAGAAAAAGGTCTCCGGAAAGCAATGTCAGGTGCTTCTCCTCGGCAAAATCGCGCGCCGGAATCGAGAACTTGCCCGTGGTCACAACGTAACCGCGCCGAATATCTTCCGCCGCCAGGACCGCATACAAATCCTGGATGCACTTGGCTTCGATCAACGACGGCGGATGCGCGATGCACTGCACGCAGGCGAACGGACGCGGCTCGCCTTTCCAGGAAATTTTGACGTGAACGGGACTGGACGGCCCGGTCTTGGTCCGAACCGCGACAACGCCGGTCTTGCTATAATACGATGCCACCAGTTCCTCGAAACGCTTCCATTCCAGCTTTCGGATCAGTTCGCCTTCAAACATGGCTCCGGATCCGGTTGATGCCGGTGCACTGAACGGTGTGCGCGACACGGCGGTGGCCGCGAGGTCGAGTTGGCGCTGTCGACGCAGCCAAAGCAGATAACCGGCAGCCCCAATCGCCAGGAATGCGATCACATATGTTTGCGTCGTAAAAACGCTCTCCACCGGTTCCGGACCATCGGCCGCACGAACACGACGGCGGGGTGACTTCGCTTTCACCTTTGCTTTCTTTTCCTCCGGCGGCGAAACACCCGGTTCGTCCGGCTTGGCCGGGGTTTCCGCTTCAGCGACCGCCTCGGGCGCAGAATCAGTGATCGTCGGGGCCGATAATGAAACCGGACCGCCAGGAGGTGCAGAGCGGATCGGCGGTGGCGTCGTTGCGGTTGGCGCGGCCACAGGCTGGGCCGACGGCGCACTGGGTGTCTGCGCCAGTGCGGCGGCAGCCGGCGCCGGCTGCACGGCGACCGCATCAGGAGAAATGGAAGGCGGAACGACTTCCTGCCGCGAGGCCGCCGGAGTATATCCCGCTGACGGCGGACGTACAAACTTGATCGCCAATTGAGGTTCAGGAGGCGGTGGCGGTGGCGGTGCGGCCGGCGCCGGTTGAGTTCCCGTCGTGACATCTGACGGCACGGCTGGCCCCGGGGTGGTCGGCGTTGCGACCGGCGTTGCGACCGCAGCGGTTGCAATGGGAGCCGGACTCGCGGGCTGGGCGACAGCGATTTGACTGGGAGCGGCAGCGGTTGAGGCGTCAACCGATGGCGCAGACGGCGCGGACGGGGTTGCGACCGGTGGCGCACGGCGCACCGGCTCGGCCGCCAGCACCTCGACCTCGACCACAATTCCGTTGCGAAGCACCACGCGTTCGCGGGCGAAAAACATGATCTCGCGGCTGCCCGCGACCATCTGGCTGGTCGGATCGCCGTAACGCTGCAGCACTTGGCTGCGGGTGGCCCCGATGAGCGATGGCCTCTGATCCGCCGCCTGCGCGGTGGCGACCAAGAGGGCCGCCGCCACGCACCATGCTCTTAGCCCGACTGCAAACTTCGGTGGCATATTTCGAGGGGAGTTTTGCGAAAAGGTTATTTGCACCGCAATGCCGAACTTATGCAATCGGGATTACCTTCGTCGATACTGATGTTTGGCCTCACCCGACCCTGGCCCACAGCACCTTGAGATAACGGCTTTCGAGACAATTCGAGTACACCGGATGGTCCGGGCCCGGGCCCGTGCGATCGAAGAACTGAAGCCGACGGTTCTGACGGTGCGCCGCCTTAATCACATGCGCCTCGAAATCCTCGAGACTCAGCAAGCCGGAGCAGGAGCAGGTCACGAAAACACCGCCCGTTTTCAGGAGCGAAATAGCGAGCAGGTTCAGGTCTTCGTACTTCTGGCGCCCCTCCCAGTTCCCGTGGGCGTCCCGGGTGAAGATGAATTTTGGGGGATCCAGGATGACCACGTCCCACTTTTCCCCGTTCTGCTGCATCTGGCGCGCATAGGCGAAGGCGTCGGCATGCACGAACTTGAGCCGCGCTTGGTTGAGATTCGCGTTCCGCTTCGCCTGCGCGATCGCGGCTTCATCAAGGTCGACACTCGTCACCTCGGCCGCGCCGCCCATTACTTTCGCGTTCAGGGAAAACCCGCCCGTGTAACAACAGAGATCAAGCACCCGCGCGTCCTTCGTGAAGCGGGTGATGGCGCGCCGGTTGTCGCGTTGATCACAGAAGAAACCGGTTTTGTGGCCGTCGGCGAAATCCACCTCGAAACGGACCCCATGCTCCCGGATCTTCACCGCCCGCGGGGCGGCAGCGTTGGTCTCGTTGAACGTCGACGGCTTGATGCCCTCCAGGCTGCCAAGATCATGATCGACCTGAACCCGGGCAAATTTCGTTCCTGCGAGCTCATGCAGAAGCGGCAACCACTTGGGCAGGCGCTGGGCGATGCCCAAACTATAAACTTCGCACAACAGCGTCTCGCCGTACCGGTCAATCGTGAGTCCGCTGACGCCATCGCCGTCCGAGTTAATCAGCCGGTACGCGTCGGCGTGCTCGTCCAGCTTGAACAGCGTGCGGCGCAATCCGACCGCCCGTCGGATCGCCATTTCGAAGTAGCCCTCGTCGATCGGATCCGACCCGTGGGCGACGACCCGCAGCGGAATCTTTGCCCGGGGATTGTAAAGACCCGCTCCGGTCCGGTTTCCGTTCTTATCATATACCGTCACGAAATCACCCGGCCGGGCATCCGGCGAAACCTGGCCCAGCAGCCGCGGGAAAATGGCCGGTTGAAAGGTGAAGTATTTTAGCTGCGCCCACGGTCGCTGCCAGGCCGAACGATCGATCGGAACCGGCGGGGCGGGCGATCGCTCGTCTGCTTCGGGCGGGATTTGCTCTTCTGCCATACAAATCAAATGAGACCGGCCGATCCACCCTGGTCAACAAGAAGGCCGACCGAATTTCGGTCGGCCTTCAAAAAGCCATTGAGAAATGATTCGGCCCGCTCGTCAGGCCACGCGCTCGACAATGAGAGGCGGCGGCGTCGGCCGTTTCGGCGCCAGGCGGTAGGCATTCTTGAAGTACTCGAGCGCCTGCTCGAGCTTCGCCTCGTCATTGTAGTGGATCATCATCAAGGGTTCCCCCTGTTTGACCTGCGTGCCAACCTTCTTGATTTCGGAAACGCCGACGGAATGATCCACCTTGTCGTGGGCGTTTGACTTGCCAGCCCCAAGAATGTGGACCCCGCGGGCAATCATCGCCGCATTAATCGTGTGAACGTAACCCCGTTTCGGCGCGGGCAGTTTGCGGATGTGCCGGGCCGGCGGGAACTTCTCCGGATGATCGATGAACGAAGCGTCGCCGCCCTGCGCCTTCACCAGATCCTTGAACTTCTCCAAAGCCGAGCCATCGGAAAGGTGCCGTTGCACCGTCTGCTTGGCCGATAACGTCGAACCCGCCACGCCGGCGAGGCGAACGATTTCCATGCCGAGCTTGAGCACGAGTTCCTTCATATCCTCCGGGCCCTGCCCGTTGAGGAGTTGAATCGCCTCCTTGACCTCAAGCGCGGTGCCGACCGTATCGCCCAACGGTTGGTTCATGTCGGTCACGAGGGCGACGCAGCGCCGCTTCATCGAGCGACCCACCCGGGTCATGGAGCGCGCAAGCTGCTTCGCCTGCTCCAGATCCTTGATGAATGAGCCGTTACCCCACTTTACATCGATGACGAGGCCTTCTGAACCCTCCGCCAATTTCTTCGAGAGCACACTGCCAGTGATGAGCGGCAGGCTGGGAATCGTGCCCGTGTCCTTGCGCAGTTCATAAAACTTGGCGTCGGCCGGAGCGAGGTCCTCCGTCTGGGCCACGATCGCGCCGCCGATGCGGGCCAGTTGAGCCGCAAAGTGTTCGTTGGTCTGGTGGCCCTTGAACCCGGGGATGGCCGCGAGTTTCTCCAACGTGTTGATGATGTAATCGTGTTCGACGCCGCACATCATCGGCACGACAACGCCCGAGGCCATCGCCAGCGGCACCAGCACCAGCGAGGTCTTGTCGCCCACCCCGCCGGTGGAGTACTTGTCAATCTTGGGCTTCGCAATATGGGAAAGATCGATGACCTCGCCCGAGAGCATCATCTCCTCGGTCAGGTCGGCCGTTTCCTGCGCCGACATCCCGGAGAAGTAAATTGCCATCGCCAGCGCCGCCAGCTGGTGCTGCGGCATTTCGCCATCGAGCGTGCTGTCGATAATGTAGCGAATCTCCTCCTGGCTGAATTCGCCGCCGTCGCGCTTCTTCTCGATCAGGAAGTTGAACGTAGGCTTGATGAAACGTCTCGTCGGGATGTTTCGCTTGCTAGTCATGTGTGAGTGTAGAATAGGAGGCCAGCAGGGTTCCCCAGGCTGGCGGAAAAGTTTGCTAGCCAAACCAGTTTTCAGAGATTAGTCGAGCTTAAAGGACCCTTCGCTGATCCCGAATTCAGAGTCTTTTGTTAGGACCCGACCGGCGAGCGCATGAGAAGCATGCCGCCGGTCCACGCGGGGCGCGCGGATTCCCCCACCCTTGGATGGTTCGCCCACCAGCCGGGCAAGGCGAAACAGCTTCAACGGGTATAAGAAGGGAGTTCGGGTGGGCATCACGCCCTTCCGACGCCGGGAAACCGTATAAGTCCGTCGTTCCCTCCGGTTGCCACTTTATTCTTGCACCCGGCCCCGGCTCTTTTTTTAGAACGGAACTTTCGCTTCCAAAGAGAATCCCATCCGCCCTCGAATCCGTTTCCCCTCGCTTTCCTCTCCCAAGTTGGTCGTTGTTACCCTCTTTTTCGATTTTCCCTCTCCCGTCTAAACCTCCTTCCCCCTGCTTCGCACCATGATAGAAGTCAAAGGCCTGGTCAAAAACTACGGCGCCATTCGCGCAGTCGACGGAGTGAGCTTTTCCGTCCGACGTGGCGACATCCTCGGCTTTCTCGGCCCCAACGGTGCCGGCAAATCGACGACGATGAAAATGATCACCGGTTTCCTCCGCCCGGACGCCGGTACCGCCACGGTTGACGGGATCGACGTCACCGCCGATCCCATCACGGTGAAGCGCAAGCTCGGCTACCTGGCCGAAAGCGCCCCAGCCTACCCGGAGATGACGGTCGAGGAATTCCTCGGGTTCATCGCTGACGTGAGGGGCTTCCGCCGTCCGGACGTGAAGCGCGCGCACGTTGACCGCGCCATCAACCTCACTCACCTCGCACCGGTGCGGCGGCAGACGGTCGAAACGCTTTCCAAGGGCTTCAAACAACGCGTGGGGTTCGCCCAGGCATTGCTCCACGATCCGCCGGTGCTCGTCCTTGATGAACCGACCGATGGACTTGATCCGAATCAGAAGAATGAAGTGCGCGCGCTGATCAAGGGCATGGCGGTTGAAAAGGCCGTCATTCTTTCGACCCATATCCTCGAGGAGGTCGATGCGATCTGCACGCGGGTCATCATCATCTCCAAGGGCAGGCTCGTCGCCGACGAAACGCCCGCCCAACTGCGCGCCCGCCGGCCGGGCGCGAGGCTGGATGAGATTTTCCGCAGCCTCACCAGCTCCGACATCTAAAATGCCGTAGCGAGTGGTGAGTAGCGACTAGCGAGCATCGCAGACGCGCTTACAAACTACCAACGGCTTCCGAACTACTCGCTACCCGCTACTCACTCCTCACTACTTCAGCCATCCCATGAGCCAGATTCCTCCACTGTTTAAACGCGAATTTGCCAGTTATTTCCGGCTGCCCGTCGCCTACGTCTTCCTCGTCGCCTTTCTGGTGATCTCGGTGTCGCTTGCGTTCTCGCGCTACGGCGGCTTCTTCCGCGCCGGCATCGCGGGCATGGAAAGCTATTTCACGTTCTATCCCTGGCTGCTCCTCTTTATCGTGCCGGCGGCCGGCATGCGGCTTTGGTCGGAGGAAAAGCGCTCGGGCACGGTCGAGCTGCTCTTCACGCTGCCCATCACCACGTTGGAGGCGGTGCTCGGAAAGTTCCTCGCCGGCTGGGCCTTCCTCGCCCTCGCGATTCTGCTCAGTTTCCCGATGGCCATCACGGTCGGTTACCTCGGCGATCCCGACTGGGGCGTCATCGCCACAACGTATCTCGGCGCCATCCTGATGGCTGGCGGCTACCTCGGCGTCTGCGCCCTGACGTCCGCACTCACGAAAAACCAGGTCATCAGTTTCGTCCTGAGTCTTGGCGCCTGCGCCGTCCTGCTCTTCCTCGGCTTCAGCAGCTTCACCGACACCTTGGAGGGCATCCTGCCCCTCGTGGTCGCAGACGCCCTGGCGAATTTCAGCTTCATCACCCACTTCGACGCGTTCACCAAAGGCATCATCGATCCGAAGGACGTTGTGTTCTTCCTCTCGCTGACTGGCTTCACGCTCTTCCTCAACGTCGTCGTCCTGGAAAGATAGGACCGGCCCGCCGGTGATTTTCACCCCCTCGCGCGTCCGCTTCCTCCGCCCAAACTATTTCCGCCCATGAAACTTAGCGCCAAAGCCATCGCCATCGTCCTCCTTTTCGTTGGCCTCGTGCTCATCAACTACCTCGCGTCGTCGATCCCGGTGCGCCTCGATGCCACGGCCGAGTCGATCTACTCCCTGTCCGCCGGCTCCAAGGCCATGCTCGCCAAGGTCGAGGAGCCGATCACCTTGGAACTCTATTTTTCCAAGGATGCGAGCGGCCTGCCGATCGCCTATAAGAACTACGCCGCCCGCGTGCAGGAGATGCTCCGCCAGTATGTCCGCGCTTCCCGCGGCAAGCTCACCCTCAACGTCATCAATCCCCGGCCGGACACCCCGGAAGAGGAGAAGGCCACCGCCTCCGGTTTGACCCCGCAGGTCGCGCAACAGGGCGGCGAACAATTTTTCTTCGGCCTCATCGTGACCCAGGCCGACCAGCAGAAAAACATCCCCGCGTTCACCCCGCAGCGTGAACAGTTCCTCGAGTACGATCTCTCCAAGCTCGTCTACAGCGTCCAGCAACTCGACAAACGGAAACTCGGCCTGCTCACCAGCCTTCCGCTCCAGGGGACCAATCCCCAGCAGATGCAAATGATGATGATGATGCGCCAGCAGCCGCAGCCGAGCCAGTACATCATCAACGAATGGGAGCAGTCGTTTCAGATTGTGCCCGTCGAGCCCTCGGCGACCGAACTTCCCGCCGGGCTTGATCTGCTGGTCGTCGCCCACCCGCAAAATCTCGCGCCCAAACTGCAGTTCGCGATCGACCAGTTCCTCCTCGGGGGCAAGCCGGTGTTCCTCGCCGTCGATCCGGCGTCGCAACACTTCAAACGCCAGAGCAACCCGCAGCAGCAGATGATGGGCGGGCCCCAGCCCAACATCTCGAGCGACCTCCCCACCCTCCTATCCGCCTACGGCATCACCTACGACTCGCAAAAAGTCGTCGGCGATCTCGAGAACGCCACGCAGGTCCAGACCGGCGGCGGCGGGGTCGCGCGTTATCCGATCTGGCTTAGCCTGCGTAAACCGAACTTCAGCGCCAAAGCACTACCCACCGCGCAGCTCAACTCCGCGATGTTCATCGAGTCGGGCAGCATTGCCGCCGCGGCCGGCAGCACCCTGACGTTCACCCCTTTGATCGAGACCTCCGGCCAGGCCGGTGATGTCGCGAGCATGATGCTGCAGTTCGCCCAGCCGGACGACGTGGCCAAGCAAATCACGCCGAGCGGCAAGAAAACGGTCGCAGCCCTCGTCACCGGCAAGTTCAAGACCGCCTTTCCCGACGGCGCGCCGAAGGATGAAAAGCCCGAGGACAAGAAGGGCGGCGCCACGCCGCCGCCCGCGCCCGCCGCGGCTGATTCCCTCAAGGAGTCAAAGTCGAACTCCACGCTCTTTGTCATCGCCGACACCGACTGGCTCTTCGACGACTACAGCCTCCGCAAGTATAACTTCTTTGGCCAGACCGCGGCCGAGCCCTTCAACGACAACCTTGCCTTCGCCGCCAACACCGCCGAGTTCCTCGGGGGATCGCAGGACCTCATCTCGATCCGGGGCAAGGGCACCTCGCTGCGTCCGTTCGCCATTGTCCGCCAGATGGAGGTCGCGGCGCAGAAGAAGTACCAGGAGAAGCTCACGCAACTCGAGGCCCGGCTGCAGCAGGTCCAGACCAAGCTGACTGAACTCCAGGGCAAGAAGACCGAGGGCAACCGCCTGATCGCCACCCCGGAAATGGCCAAGGCCATCGAGGACTTTCAGAAGCAGTCGGCCGCCATGCGCGGCGAACGCCGCGAAATCCGCCGCGCGCTGCGCGAGGACATCGATCGCCTCGAGAACCGGTTGCTGGTGCTCAATCTCCTCGCCACGCCGCTGCTGGTCTGCGCCTTCGGCGTATGGTTCCACCGCGCGCGGAAAAAATAAGCTCTCCCGCACCTTGCACTCCGCATCCCGCCTTTTTCCACGATGAAACTGAAATCCATCCTCATCGTCGTCGCCGCCCTTGCCGCGTTGTCCGCCGCCGCGTTCCTCCTGCGCCGGCCCGGTCCACCGCCCTCGAGCGATGCGCGGCTTAACCAACCCCTCGTCGAACGCGCCACCATCGACAAGGCCGCGAAGTTGCGCGTCAGCGATCAGGGCAAGGTCGTAACCCTCGCCCGACAGACGGACGGCACGTGGCGCGTCGGCAGCTATTACGACCTGCCCGCCGACTTCCAAAAGCTCTCCGGCTTCGTCGGCAACCTCACGGAAGCCAAGCTGCAGCGCCTGGTCACCTCCAGCGCCGACCGGATCGCCCGGCTCGAGTTCAAGGATACGAAGATCGAGTTGCTGGACACCGCCGACAAGGAGGTCTTCACCGTCACCCTCGGCAAGAATCCCGAGACCGGCGGCGGCCGTTTCGTGCGCTTCGGCACCGAATCCAAGGCCTACCTCGCCAGCCTCAGCGCGTGGCTCGACACCGAGTCGAAGAACTGGGCCAACGCCGAACTCCTCAACGTGAAGGCTGAGGATCTGGCCAAGGTGGAAATTCCCTTCGCCGAAGGTGGCACCGTGACCGTCTCGCGCGCAAAAAAGGAAGATCCGTGGACGTCCGACAAGACGCCCGCCGGCCAGCAGGTGAAAGCGGACAAAATCATGTCCGTGGTCAGCTCAGTGGGAAACCTCCGCTTTTCCGAATCCACCGCCACCGATGACGCCGGCATCGCGGTCGCGAAGGCCAATCTTCGCACCTTCAAGCTCACGACGTTCGACAACAAGACGATCACGGTGGCCATGGGCCGCAAGCCCGAGGAAAAAAAGCTCAAGCCGCCTGCACCGACGACGGACGGCAAAACCGGCCCCGCCGCGCTCGGCTCGGTGGCGGATCTCGCGAAGAAAGATGGGGCGGGCAAGGAAGGCGAAGCCAAGCCGGCCGACGAAAAGAAGCCCGACGAAGCGAAGCCGCTTGCACCCGAATTCGAAACGATTCCCGCCGGCCCGGTGTTTGTTTTTGTGACGCACAGCGACGCCGCGGCCACAGTCAACGGCCTGATGCAGAAGCGCGCCTTCCAGATGGCGGAATACTCCTTCACCGGCCTGCCGCAAAAGTCCGACGAGCTCTTCGAACCCGCCCCGCCGCCGCCCGCACCCGCCGCCACGCCAACCCCGGCGGCGGCGAAGCCGGCCGAAGCCCCGAAGAAGCCGTAGCCCGTGCCGGACTCCGCCACCCGGCGTGATGCCGCTTTGGGGATGCCGCATTCACCGCTTTACCTGCCGGCGGGTTTGCCCTTCCGTCGCCGGACCGCATGACGCCCGATCGGCCGATCTCCGAACTCTTCGCCCAAAAGCGCCCGCTCCGCTCGCTCGAGTTTTTTCCCCCTCGCGACGACGCCGGCGTCGAGACACTTCGTGCCAGCGCCACCGCGCTGAAGCGGATGCACCCAGATTTCGTGTCCGTCACCTACGGTGCGGGCGGCACGACCCGCGATCGCACGGCGCAGGTCAGCGCGTTGTTGAAGAGCGAGTTTGCCTTTACCGTCATGCCGCACCTCACGTGCGTAGGTCACTCCCGCGACGAGATGGCCGGAATCGCCGATCGCATCCACGCCGGCGGTTTCCGCAACATCATGACGCTCCGCGGCGACCCGCCGAAGGGCGAATCGACGTTCACACCGTGCCAGGACGGCCTGCGCTACGCCAGCGACCTGGTGGCGCTGCTCAAGGCGCGCCACGCTGACTTCTGCCTCGGCGTCGGCGGGTATCCCGAGAGACACCCCGAGGCGCCCTCGCTCACGGTCGATCTGGATAATCTCAAGCGCAAGGTGGACGCCGGCGCGGACTTCATCACCACTCAGCTCTTTTTCGACAACGCCGTTTACTACCGCTTCGTCGAAAGATGCCGCGCCGCCGGCATCACGGTGCCGATCGTGCCCGGCATCATGCCCGTGCTGTCGCTGAAGCAGATTCAGCGCTTCACGACCATGTGCGGCACCACTCTCGCGCCGCAGCTGATCACCCGGCTCGAGGTGGCGGCCGAAAATCCCGATGTGGTTGAAATCATCGGGATCGATTGGGCGCTGGATCAGATCCGCGGCCTCCTCGCCAATGGCGCCCCCGGTTATCACCTCTACATCCTGAACCGGGCGAAAGGCGCGCTGGCGCTCGCGGCGGGACTGGCCGCGTAATCCGATCGGGCTCCGCCACCTTCTGGGCCCGGCGCATCCGGCGGGTCCCAGACAAAGATTTCCGGATGAATCTGCGTCGCCGATCCGCGCAGCATGCTCGTCCAACTCTCGGCGGCCGGAGTCGGCTCCGTGAATGTTTCGGCGATGGCAATGACGGCGCGGCGCGGCACGCCCGGCCTCGCATCCGCCGTCGTCTGCCAATTTAGGAACGCCGGCGGACACGGCTGGCCACCGTGCACCGCGAGGATGATCACATCGGCCGTCTCGATGTCGCGATTCGCCTCGGCAGCAAACTCCGCCAAGGTCATGGCGTCGATGCGCCAGATCCGGAGATCGGATTCAAAGTCGCTTCCCAGTTCACGCCGGAGGTGAAAATAGGTGGACATCGCCCTGCCGACGAATGCCCGCTGCTCGTAAAGAATGACGACATTGAACCTTTCCGGGGACGCGCACGAGGACATGGAATGAGTGGGGTCGAGGCTGGAGCCTGGCGTATCGCCATGGCCCGAGTTGAACCGGGACCGGCCCGATTTTTAGCACAATGTACCGCGGCTGCAAATGGGGTGTTCGCCCACCCGGATGCCACGGCCTTTTGGCATCGCTCCTGCGCCGGGCCGGGGCGTTGCGCCGCCAGCGCCGGCGGCTGAACTTGGTGGACATCCCAGCCCGCGAATTTATGGAGCTTCATGTGTCTCGCTTCGCTTTGGGCTGTCTTGGATTCCCGGCAAATCCCTGCGGATGGTTTTCCGTCGCCCGGCGCAGCCCGCATCGCCGGCATAGTCACACGTCGGCCTTTCGGCCATGTTCACCCGCGTAGGATCGCGCCTTTCCTCCCAAACCTATGACGACTTCGCGCTTCCCTTCCCGTGTCTTGCCGGGGCTCAGGTGGCTGACCCTTTGCGCCGCCGCTCCGGCGCTCTTCGCCGCACCCTCTCCCAACGCGGCCGGGCCGGGCGACGAGATCGTCAACCTGTCGCCCTTCGTGATCAACGCGACCACCGACACCGGTTATGCGCCCACGGAAACGCTTTCCGGAACGCGTCTGCGCACCCAGGTGAAGGACGTCGCCTCGGCCATGACAATTGTGACGAGCGAATTCATGGCCGATATCGGCGCACTGAATTTCAACGATGTGGTGGACTTCATGCCGAGCACATCGGCCTACGCCACCAACGAGAATGACACGAACGGCAACGGCAACCGCACCGGCACGCCGTTCATCGTGCGCGGCTACCGGTCGGATTCGCTGTCGACTAATTTCTTCAGCTCCGTCACGCCCGCCGATACCTACAACACCTCGCGGCTCACGTTTACCCGCGGGCCCAACTCGATCCTCTTCGGCATCGGCAATCCCGGCGGCGCGCTCGATGTCACAACCAATAAAGCCACCCTGAACCAGCGCCTGCAACAGCTCGACTTTCGCGTCGACTCCTTCGGCGGGCGGCGCGCCGCGATCGACGCGAACATCCCCCTGGTTCGGGACCGGGTGGCGCTGCGCCTCGACCTGTTGCACGACGATCGCGGCAACAACA
Organism: Opitutaceae bacterium; assembly: GCA_044344465.1. Classification (GTDB taxonomy): domain Bacteria; phylum Verrucomicrobiota; class Verrucomicrobiia; order Opitutales; family Opitutaceae; genus ER46. The sequence goes on along the minus strand of JBIJCX010000052.1, from coordinate 10,444 downwards.
TCAAGCCTTCGAAGAACCGGCGCGATTCGATCTATGGTGCGCTCACGTGGCAGCCCGTGAAGGACGGCATCCTCTACGCTGAGGTCGAGTCGACGCACATGCGGCAAAAAATTCCCCGCACCTACGCCCCGTTCGACTGGGTCAACACGTGGATCAATGCCAACCGGCCGATCATCCCGACAGCGCAACGCACGACGACCACCAATGGCGTCGAGTTTCTCAGCGCCAACGGCTATCCGGTGTATATCGCCGACGTCGGCGCGATGGACTGGGGGCGGATGGGCTATGGAGCGCGTCCGCTCAATCGCGGTGCACGCACGACCGCGACGATGTCCATGAGTTACGGCCTCGGCACGCCCAACCGCGTGCTTCCCCTCGATCGCTACTGGGCCGGCGACGCCGACCACGTCGATTTCGACAACGAGAACTACACGCTCATCTACCAGCACAAGCTGGCCGACGGGCTCTTCCTCGAACTCGGCGGCAAGCACGATCACTCGTATCGGGAAAATTTTGACGGAAACGGCTTTGGCTTCTCGATTCAGGTCGATCCCAACGCCCAGTTGCCCAATGGCCGGCCCAACCCCAACGTCGGCGTGCCCTACAACGAGCAGGCGCCCAAGTGGGAAAAGAGCTCCGCCGACCTGAACCAGCTGCGGGCCACGCTCAGCTACGAAAAGGACTACCGGTCGGCGAAGGTCTTCGGCCGCGGCCTGGGCAAGTTCACCGTCGCGGGGCTCTACAGCAACGAGGCCACCCACAACACGCTCGAGACGCTCCTCGAGGTCAACGAGACGCCCCTGCCCGGTTCGGTCGCGGATTTGTCCGACTCCCGCAACGCCATCCGGCGCCGCTGGTATTTCCGGCCCGGGGCGACCGACTACTTCGTCTCGAACTGGGCCCCGGTTAACGAAAACGGCATCAAGTCGGGCTGGCAGCCAACGGCGGCGCCGCGCAACAATTTCGCGCGCACGGAATCGATCGTGGTCGCGGGCCAGGCCTTGTTGCTCGACGACCTGGTGGCGGTCACCGGCGGACTGCGGCGGGATGAATCGGTGCTTTCCCAGACCGAGTATGCGAAGGACGCGCGCGGCCTGTATTCGGTCGGCCGGTGGGGCGGATCGCAATTGCCGCCGCTCCGCGGCACGGGCCGGCCCTACCTCCTTGGCGTGGTGCTTAACGCGCACCGGAACGTGAGCGTGTTCTTTAACCGCTCCACGAATTACCAGGCGGTGAACCAATCGACCCGCACGCTGGCGAACGAAGTCCTCCCGCCGCGGCGCGGCCAGGGGTTCGACGCGGGCATGAAATTCTCCCTGCTGCGTGAGCGGGTCACGGGATCGATCGGCTATTTCGAAACGCAACAGCAGAACATCAACGACACCACCATCCGCGGCAACAAAACGAACTGGCTGAACGCGATCTGGGACGCCATCGATCCCAGCAAGCGCATCGATCCAAGTTGGGGCGACGTCCGGGCGCAAAGAACGAAGGGCTGGGAGTTCCAGGTCGTGGCCAACCCGACGAAAAGCTTCCGCCTGATGGCGAACGCCAGCCGCAATATCAACGAATTGGAGGCGCAGGGGCAGTTCACCTTCAAATATCTCGCGGCCAATTATCCGGGGTGGCTCGCCCGCGCCTCGACCCCGGTCGTGAGCAACGACGGTCGCACGGTGGGCGACATCGTGGCCCGGATCCAGCAACAGGAGAGCGACGATCGGCAGCTCATCGGCATCCGCCAGACCCGCGTGTTCGAGTGGCAGGCCAACCTTGTCGGCCGCTATCAATTTGAGCGGGACACGTGGCTGAAGGGCTTCGCGGTCGGTTCGGCCTATCGCTGGCGCAACGCACCCGTCATCGGCTACGCCCGGCGCGGTGCGATGCTGGACCTCACGCGGCCGTTCTATTCCGTCCCTTCAACGAACATGGACGCCTGGATCGAGTACAACCGCACCTTGGCCGCGAGGGGGCGAAAAGTGCGGTGGGTGGCGCAGCTGCGGGTGCAAAACGTGTGGGACGACCGCACCATGTTGCCGTGGACCGCGGAGGACGATGGCACGGGCAACCGGGTGATCTTCTCCCGCCGGACGCCGGGCGCGCGACAGTTCGTGCTCAGTTCGACCTTCAACCTCTGAACGCGGGCGGCACTTCGCCGCCGTCGCGCACCCGTCATTCCATGCTTGAACCACGCCTGATGAATTGTCCGCGGGCCGGGAATCGTTTTCTGATTTGCACCGATCGCAAACCATCCCCGCTCCAGTCCGCCATTGAAAACAACCTCTTCGCCGCTTCGAGTAAGAACTAATGGTGCCTGGCTTGCCGGCCCAGCGTTGGCGTGGGTCGCCGTGCTTTTCCTTTTGGCCCAGCCCATCACGCGCGCGGCCTCGCCCGGCGTAGGAACGATCGAGGGCCGCGTTTTCAATGCGGCAACGGGCGCGGCGCTGGGCAAGGCCCGCGTCACGATCGAGGGCACCAACCGCGAGGTTGTCACCGACGAGAGCGGCTCGTATCGGCTGACCGGCGTGCCCGCGGGCGAGGTCCGGATCAGCGTTTTCTATCTCGGCCTGGAGCGGCAAACGACCGCGGTCCGCGTCGCGCCGGCGGAAGTTGTCCAGCGCGAGTTCGAACTCGTGCGCGCCGGCGTCGGGCCAGCGGGCGGGCGCGGCGAGACCGTGACGATGCAGGAGTTTACCGTCGTGGTGGATCGGGAGATGAGCGCCCAGGCTCTGGCGATGAACGAACAGCGCCATGCCGCGAACCTCAAGAACGTCGTCGCCATCGACGAGTACGGGGACCAGGGCGACGAGAATGTGGGCGAGTTTCTGCGCTTTCTTCCCGGCGTGTCGATCGACGACTCCGGGTTGGTGGCCCTCGAGGTGACACTCCGCGGCTTCCCTTCGAGCAATACCGGGGTGATGGTCGACGGCGGCCAGATGGTCGGCGCCCGCTCCGGCGATACGCGCGCGGTCTCGCTCCTCGAGGTGCCGATGAGCAATGTGTCCCGCGTCGAGGTCACCAAGGTGCCAACGCCCGACATGCCCGCGAGCGGCCTCGGCGGTTCGATCAACCTGATCAGTCGAAACGGCTTCGAAACGAAACATCCGGTCTTCAACTATCAGGTTTACTCCCTCTTCCACAGCCGCAGCGGCCTTACGTTCGACGGTGGTCGCCGCAACCACATCCCCGCGGTGAGCCCGGACTACATCCAGCCGTCGTTCAATTTCAGCTATCTACACCCGGTGAACAAGTCGCTCGCCCTCACCGTCGGCGGTTCGCGCACGTGGCGCCAGAAGCCGATGGAAAGCGGCGAGGACGCGGACGAGACGGGCACGTGGAATCTCGTCAGCCTCGTGCAAACGTCGAGCGACTGGCAGAGTCTGGCCCAGGTGCTCAAGACCTGGTCCGGCCAGGCGGGCGCCGACTGGCGCATCAGTCCACGGGATACGCTGGCGGTCAGCCTCCAGTATCGCGAGACGTCGAGCATCATCACCCGCAGCCGTTTCCTCGCGGCCTACGGAGCCGGGGTGACGGGCAGCGCCGCGTTTTCCCAGGGTGCCGCCACCGGGGTTGGCACTGTCACCCAGGCCAACGGCAACCATCAGGACGTGCCCACGAAAAACCTGCACGCGACGCTCAAGTACGCCCACCGGGGCGAAGTGTGGCGGGTGGACGCCTCCGGCTCGTTCTCCGAGGCCGAAACCCGCCTGTGGGACATCGATCGGGGCTACTTCTTCAATTCCCCGGCGACGATCAGCAACCTGATCCTGCGGGGTGACGGCATCCCGGCCGCCGGCGGCACCATTCCGACCCGCTACAGCGCGGTCACCCGCACCGGTGCGCCGGTGGATCTCTACGACGGCGGCAACTACTCGATCGTGAGCGGCAACTCGAACCAGTACCGCTACCACACGACCATGAACGCAGCCCGGCTCGACGCCGCGCGTGACTTCGCCGGCGCGGTGCCGGTGACGCTCAAGACCGGCGTATCCGTCGATCGGATGGAAAAGGACAACCGTCGCATCCTTCAAACCTGGAATTTTCGTCCGAACGGCGCCACCGACACCACCGCGCGGCTGGCACGGAATTTCGACGTTTTCGACGAGGCATTCAACGCCACCGCCCCGACCCTGTATGGCCAGCCCATGCGCTGGATCAGCGTGCCCAGGGTCTATCAACTCTTTCAGAAAAACCCGGCTTGGTTCGTGCTCGATGAACCGCTGGCCCACCAAAACCTCGTCACCAACTCCCGCCGGCTGATCGAGACGATCTCCGCCGCCTACCTGCGCTCCGATTTCCGGCTGCTGCGGAACCGCCTCTGGATCGTCGCGGGCGTCCGCTTCGAGCGGACGGACGTCGAGGGCTGGGGCCCGCTCAACGACATCAACGCGCAGTACCAGCGGCAGGCCAACGGCGACTTCGTCCGCAACGCCGCCGGCCAGCGGGTGCTCATCACGACCGACACCCTCGCCCTGCGGAAACTCCGTTTTCAAGAGCGGGCATTCTCGGCCGAGCGCAATTACAGCGGGCTTTATCCGAGCCTCAACCTCACCTACAGCGTCTCGGACAACCTCGTGCTCCGGGGCGCCTACGCCCGGACCATCGGCCGGCCCAACGTCCTGCTCGTCATCCCGGGAATCACCATTTCCGAACCCGACGTCGCGCAACCCACGATCACCGTCACCAACAGCGGGCTCAAGCCGTGGACCGCCGACAGCTTCGATCTTTCGCTCGAGTCCTATTTTCTCAAGGAGGGATTCGGTTCGATCGGAGTGTTTCAGAAGAACATCAGGAACTTCTTCGGCGCCCTGCGGACGCCGGCCACCCCCGCGCTCCTCGACAGCTATGGGCTCGGCGGGGACGACGGCTACCTGGATTACGACATCAGCACGCAAGTGAACGCGGGCGACGCCAACATCACGGGCTTGGAGTTCAACTACCGCCAATCGCTCACCTTTCTGCCATCGTGGGCCCGTGGTTTCCAGGTCTTCGCCAATGCGACGAGGATGTGGCTCGGCGGCAGCAACTCCGCCGACTTCACCGGCTTTAATCCGAGCAGCGTGGCGGGAGGCATCAATTTCATCCGCCCACGCTACTTCCTGAAGCTCTCCGTCACCCATCAAGGAGAGACCCGCCGCGCCCTGGCCGCCGTCAGTGCCTCCATTCCGCCGGACACCTACAACTACCAGTCCGAACGCACGCGCTGGGCGTTCAGCGCGCAATATAGCCTGACCAAGCGCTATGCGCTGTATGGCTCCGTGAGCGACATCCACGGTGGCGTGGGCAGCGGACTGCGCTTTGCCCCGGGAACGCCCGACTACGCCAAGCCCACGCGCTACCAGGAACTCGGTTACTACACGACGCTGGGCGTGAAAGGGCAGTTTTGATTGTCATCCATTAGATGACCATTGCCCCGGCCTCAGGATGTATTTCGAGACCAAGCCTTGACCGCGTAAAAAATTCCACCCGATGAAACTCAGCTCGCTTTACTCTGTGCCGGCCACGGTGCTGCTCGCACTCCCACTCCCGGCCGCGAACGATCTGCCCGCGTGGGCGGGCCGGGCGCCGAACGGCGACCCGGTGCGCATCGCGGTCGCGCCGCCGGCCAATCCGCGCTTCGAGCACCTCGCCTGGCCGAAGGCCGTGCGCACGAGCGATGGCACCATCATCCTCGGCTACCTCGCCGGCACGCACCACGGCAGCGAGAGCTGCCCCGCGGTGTCGATCTCGACCGATGGCGGCAAGACATTCTCCGCCCCGAACGTCTTGAAGGAATTCGGTCCGGGCAAGGAATACGGCAACAGCGGCAACATGGCGCTCGGGCTGGCGCACGATGGCACCGTGTTGTTGCTCGCCCACGGGCACAGCTCCAGTTCGAACCACATCTATGGCTGGCGTTCGACCGATGGCGGGCGCGCCTGGACGCCGGTGGACACCTCGGGGCTTGGTCCAAACAAAACCGGCTCATCGACCGGCACCATCGTGCAACTCCCGGGAAAGAAGCTGATGGTCGTGGGTCACTACCGCGCCGGTTCGAAACCGTACACGACCGGCATCTGGCAATCCGTGTCCGAGGACGACGGGCAAACCTGGGGTGAACCGGCGATGGTCAACAATCTCAATGCCGGCGAACCGGTCCTCGTTCTTTCGGGCGATCGCCTGCTGGTGTTCATTCGCGGGCGCGGTCCCGCCGACACGCGCCAGTTCATATCCGTATCTGAAGACTGGGGACGAGCGTGGAAGACGGATCTATTGAACATCACCGCGCGGAACCGGCACACAACCGGGCTCGCGCATCCGTTTGCGATGGTGAATCCGCACAATCCGGCGGAACTGCTGGCCGTGACCTTTGAGCGTCCGCTCCCGGGCAGCGCGCATCTCTGGCGCGGCACCGCGAAGACGCTCGCGTTCAAGCATGATCGCACGCTGGTCGAGTTGCCGAAGCTCGAAGGCGACAAGCACACGGACTTTGGCTACGCGTGGCTGCTGCCGATGGCCGGCCGGCGCGCGCTTGTGTTTTATTATCACGGCCTCGGCCGCGGCCCCTGTCCGATTTGGGTCATGGAAACGGAGATTTAGGACGCACACCGTGCGTGATCGCACCGACACCCGTGGGCGGCGCCCGGCAGCGGCTGGCCCATCTGCGGGTTTACCGTTGCCCAACTGTAGCGGCGGTCTATGACCGCCGACCACGTCTGACCGGTCGGTGCAGCAATTCCACGACGGTCATAGACCGCCGCTACAGTTCCATGATTTCGATCCGTCATTCTTGAGCGATGCGCCCGACCGGCCGGGCCCCGGAAATCGCGATTGCCCCGGAACGGGGTTAGCCGCGATAGTGTCGGCTTGGCCCTCTGTTCGGCCGGGTCGGGCGACCGGAAGGACGGAGCCAGGAAATCATGCACGTCATCCGCTTACCTGATCCATGCCACAAGGGCGGCATGTCTGTTGAATCCGCGCTCCTGCGCCGGCGCTCCGTGCGCGAGTACGCGCCGGAGCCCATCAACCTCGCGGACGTTGGGCAGTTGCTGTGGTCGGCCCAGGGCCTCACGACCGGCGACGGCAAGCGCACGGCGCCATCGGCGGGCGCGACCTATCCGCTCGAAACGTATCTGGTCGCCGGTCTCGTGGCGGGCTTTGCCCCCGGGGTCTATCATTACCGGCCTGCGCAACATGAACTCATGGCACTCGTGCCCGGAGACATCCGCCCGGCACTGGCCGCAGTTTCCATGAACCAGGACTGCGTGCGGAACAGCGCCAGCTCGATCCTGTTCGCCACGGTCGTTGCCCGCACCGCGGCAAAATACGGGGCCAGCGCGACCGCCTACGCCGACATGGAGGCCGGGCATGCGGCGCAGAACGTGGCGCTGCAGGCGGTGGCGCTCGATCTTGGCACCGTGATGATCGGGGCATTCGACGAAGCCGCGCTCGCCCAACTGCTGACCCTGCCCGCCGATCACCGCCCGCGGTATTACCTCGCGGTGGGCCGACCAAAATAAGTTCAACGCTGCACCCCGTCACCACACCCGGCCATGAAAACCATCGTTCCCCTCCCCGCCCTCGTCTTCGCGCTCGCCGCCATGCTGCCGTTGCTGGCGCGCGCCGCCCCGACGGCAAAGCCCAATATCGTCTACATCATGGCCGATGAGCTCGGGTACTTCGAGCTGTCCTGTCTGGGCAACCCCCACATCCGCACGCCCAACATCGACCGGATGGCGGCGGAAGGCATTCGCTTCACGCAGGGCATGGCGGGCTCGGCGGTGTGCGCGCCGACCCGGTGCTGTTTCCTCACCGGCAAGCACAGCGGACACACGTCGGTGCGACTGAACGGCGGCGGCACGCCCTTGCGCGCCGGGGAGCCGACCATCGCGTCGATCCTCAAACCGCTCGGCTACGCCACGGGCGGCTTCGGCAAATGGGGCAACGGCGGACGCGGGTCGACCGGCGTGCCCGAGCAGCACGGTTTCGACGTGTTTGTCGGCTATTACGATCAGGTCCACGCGCACTCGTACTATCCGCCCTACCTGATTCGGAACAGCGAGGAGCTGCCGCTCGCCGGCAATCGCGGCAACAGCGATGGCACGACCTACTCGCACTACGTCATCATGGCGGAAGCGGTGAAATTCATCCGCGCGAACAAGGACCGGCCGTTCCTGGCCTACCTGCCCGTGACGCCGCCGCACGGCAATTTCGACATTCCCAACAGCGACCCGGCCTGGGCGATTTACCAGGACAAACCCTGGCCCGAACCCGCCCGGCGCTACGCGGCGATGGTGACGATGCTCGACCGGCACGTGGGCGAGATTTTCGCGCTGTTAAAGGAACTCGGCCTCGACGAGCGCACGCTCGTGATGTTCAGCGGCGACAACGGCGGCAACGACTACTTCGTCACGCCCGAGTATTCCCGCGGTGTCCACAGTGCCAACAAGGATCCCAAGACCGGAACCGAGTTCCGCGGGCGGAAGGGCCAGCTTTACGAAGGCGGGCTGCGCATCCCGGTGATTGCGCGCTGGCCTGGCCGGATTGCGCCGGGCCGGGTGAGCGATCTGCTCTGGTACTTTCCCGACGTGCTGCCGACGATCGCCGAGGTCGCCGGGGCGAAGGCTCCCGCCGACACGGACGGCATCAGCATCCTGCCGGAGTTGATTGGCGAAGCGGCCGCGGGCCGCAAGCAGGCCCAGCACGAGTATCTTTACTGGGAAATCACCGGCCAGACCGCCGTGCGCATGCGGCAGTGGAAAGCCATTCAGCCGAAGAAAGACGCCGCGTGGGAGCTCTACGATCTAAGCACCGACATCAGCGAAGCGAAAGATCTCGCCCCAGCCCGGCCCGAAATCCTCGCGCAGCTGCAGGCTTTTGCCCGGGCCGCGCACACGCCGGTGGTCGAGGGAACGTTTGGCTCCACGGTGCTTCATGAACGCGACCGCGCCGCCAAGTTCGGCGGCAATCCGCCCCCGCCGAAAGCCAAGGCCAAGGGGAAAAAATCGGGCAAGTAGCAACGCCGAAACTACTCCGCTCCGGTCTTCTTTGGCGCCTGCTTCGGCGCCGCCGGCCGAGGCTCGACCGAAACGGCTCCAAAGCGCGCCAGATCGGGAGGCGCGGTTTGGACACCACCCGCGGGCACCTCGAGCTTCGCGGACCACACAATGCCATTCAGGATGAACCGGCGCAGGTCGTCATTGAGCCAATTGCGATAGAAGTGCGGCATCACAATGCCAAAGCCGCGGCCACCGTCCTGGCGCTCGACGCCCCAGGCCACGACCTCCCGCTTCGGCGCCTCCGGCGGAAGCAGGGCCGTGGCCAGCGCGGTGACATTGGGCGCCAGCTGGTTGCCGCCCGGGCCAAAGTAATTGTTGTAGTAAGGCTCCTCCGGCAGCGTGAACTCCCGCCAGCCGCGCGTCACGGGATGCCCGGTGGCCGCGGGCGTGATCGTGACGGCGGGAAAGACCTTGGCGACGCTCTGATGGTGCGCGCACTTGGTGGCAAAATAACCGCCCAGCCATTGCAACAACGGGTGATTGCCGTCGGCGGGAACGTCGACCGCGCGGAGACCGGTGGCGTAATGCACGCAGACCAGTCCGCAACCACGGCTCATCATCGCGGCCACCTTGGCCAGGATCACCGGCGAGTCCGCCAGGCGCTGGGGAGGAAAGATGTCGCCGATGAAGACCAGGGTGTCGGCGGCATCGAGCACCTTTGTGTCCTGCGGCCACTCCATGAAAACGTCCGCCTGCACTCCAGGCAGGTTCGCCATGGCTTGCAGGCAATGCTGCATCAACTTGCCCCCGGCCGCGACTTCATGCGTGCCTGGTGGATGGTTGGTCGGACCGACGACGATGACGACGCGGGTGACCGCCGTCGCCGTGCAGACAAACATCGCGCCAGCCAATGCCAGCGCGGCCAGGAATTGAGGGAGAGCACGCATTTGACCGGAAGGATTGAACCAACAAAGTGACACCGCGCGGGGCACGCGCCAAGCCGCATCGCCGGTGCCGTCCAAGCGGCGCCCTCGATCCCTGCGCCGACAATGCAGCCGAGGTGATCAGAAACGCACGCCGGTCGTGAAGCGCCAGACGACGGGCGTTTCGATGCCGTAAATGGCGAGGTTGGTGAACGAGGTCTCGTTCAGGTACCGTTTCGTCTTGAGAAGATTGTCGCCGTTGAACTGGACCCAGGCGTCGTGCCGCCCGAGCTTGAACGCGTACTTGGAGAAAACGATCAGCGTCTGGGCGGAGGGTTGCCAGTAATCGACAAAGGGCGAGCCGATGACCGTGGTGGACTGGCGCACGCGGCTCAAATAACGATCCGAAGTGAAACGGTAGCCTCAGACCTCCTGATCCGTGGAATTAGACCGGGTCGGGGAGCGTGAAAATCAGGCGCAGGTCGGTGCCGGGAAAAGCCGTTTCGGTCGCGGTGAGTTCATCGGCGAGGTGGCGCACGGCGGCGT
>JBIJCX010000316.1:0-10088 GCA_044344465.1 Opitutaceae bacterium | reverse complement strand
CAAGGACCGCGCCGCCGACGCCCTGGCCAAAGTCATGATCCCCGAGGCGCTCGATTACCCGGCGTGAGCCGCGCCGCCATCCGATCAGTCCTATTCATCCGATCGGCCCCCCCTATGAGCACTACCCCTTCCAACCGAGCGGCAAAGCTTCGTGCCTGCACGCGGGCACCGCGCAAGTCGCTTCTCGGAGCGGCGAAAGGCAAGATCGAGTTCCACAGCGATCTGAATGCACCCACGCTACCTAACCGTGCCGCTGATTCGCTCTATCGCGCCGCTCCCTTGGGCCGATCCACCGGCAGTCGCACCGCCGCCGACCACGACCGGCTGCTCTATAAACGATGAAAGTCAATTTGCCATGAGTTGCCGAAGCAGCAGTGCAGGTTCAGTGGTTGGAGAATGCAGCCGAGGTTTCGGGGCACCCCCAGATCCGGGAGCGCTGATGGCCGTGGTGCCTGCTGAGCTCATTACTCGGCCGGTTTACTCCTACATCGTCACTACAATAAATACTGCGGCGGACTACCGGTTAGTCCAGACGGGATGCGCACCCAACTTCGACGGCGGACGAATTACCCTGTGCACCTGCAAACACAAGGATCGAGCGACTTTCAAGCTATCGGGCAATCCTCTCGATCCTTGGAAGCTGGTTTGGGTAGCGGGCTTCACCAGCAAATCCGCAGATCCGTCGCGCAGTCTCGCCTACCTGATGTGCGTGGAAAGGTCGTTTTTGAACCAGTCGGAGCTCTGGGATTCTCTGCCGACGGGATGCCGGCGGGCAAAGTGTGCGACGAAGACAGTGCTGGGAGACCTCTTCGAACCGAAGGTGGCGGCAAGGGTTGCCCCGTATAATCCGCTGAACTACAAGATTCCCATTGCCGGGCATGTGCATTCTCCACCTGGACGTCCGAACCGATGGCACAACGACATCGTGCCATGGCAAGGAGCGAAACCGCATCGCTTGCTCCTTGGGATGGCAGGGCAGAGTTATAGATGGAGCCACACTAAGATGATCTTGAAGTTAGGAGCGATCGGCGATTCGGCGCATCATAAAATCTTCACAGCATTTCGGGAGTTTCTAGCCAACCTGCAGGAGTTTGAGCCATGAACGTCGTCCTGTTGCGGGTAGGAATTGATACGGGCTGCGGCGGAATCCACAGCCCGCTGTTTGCCGATGGCACGTTTGAGTTTCTTCCGATACCTGATTCGCGTGGGCACGACGAACGAACCTACGGCAACACTGTCGGACGGACAGGGCGGGCGTTTGTTGAGTATTTCCCGGCGCGCCAGCAGCCTCGAATGAAGTCGCAGTCAATGCATGTTGATCCCGAGTTTGAATCGTTCACCTACGGGGACCCGACTCCGCCTAAGCGGAATCTCTCGCAGTTAAGACCCGGAGACCTGCTGGTCTTCTATGCTGGAATGGAAGGTTGGAGGCATGTAGCCATTCCCGCGCTATACCTTGCAGGCATGTTTAGGGTTGAATCCGCGGGCTTTGCGCCGAGTTTCAGCGATGAACAACTGCGACGGGACTTTGGAAAAAATTACCACGTCTGCCATCAGATGGTATTTACCGAACAGCGGGATCGACTCGTATTGGTTAAGGGAGGAGAAGGCAGCCGGCTATTTCGCAGGGCGCAACTCATCGGTGAAACGGTGTGGAGAGAGAACGGAACGTCTTGGCAGATCATTACTCCAAGAATGGAATCCATTTTCGGAAAATTCGGCGGTATTGGTTCGCTCCAGCGAAGCACTCCGCGGTGGGTAGACCAGAGACTGATTAGAACCGCGGCAAAGTTTTTGGAATCACTCGAGTGAATATCTCGTTTTGAACTGAATTCGCTCCCCTCGTTCTTACACCTCTTGACTCCGAGCACTTCAGACGCCTCACAGTCTACATCTCCCTCCGCCCGCCCATCGATGTCCGTCGACATCGTCTGCGTCGGCTTCGGGCCGGCGATGGGCGGATTCCTCACCACGCTGTCGCGCAACTTGGTCAAGGAGGACGGCACGCCGGCGATCGAGAGCGCCGTCGCGCCGGGCATACCGCCGCAGGTCATCTGTTACGAGCGCGCCGACGACGTTGGTTTCGGCGTCTCGGGCGTGGTCACGCCGGGCCGCAGCCTCAAGGCCAGTTTTCCCCAGTTCGATCCGGCGCAGGTGCCGATGGCCGCCCCGGTCGCCAGCGAGCACATCGCCTACCTGCTCGATCCGATCGGCGCGAGTCGGCGCTCGTTTGCGCTGCGCGCCGGCGACGCCGTGCTCAAGACGTTCCAGTGGGCGCTGCCGGTGAAGCACCACGCGTTCGAGCTGCCGTGGACCCCCGCGTTTCTGCAAAAGCACGGTGGCTACGTGCTCTCGATGGGCCAATTCATGCAATGGGTCGGCGCACAGGTGATGGGCTCGGGCACCATTCAGGTCTGGCCCTCCACCCCGGTGGCGAGCGCGCTTGTCTCAGAAAACAAAGTCATGGGCGTGCGCCTGATGGATCAGGGCACGGACAAGCAGGGCCGGCCCGCGGACGGATTCGCGCCGGGCATGGACATCCGCGCTGCGCTCACGGTCATCGGCGACGGTCCCGTCGGCGCCATCGGCCGGCAACTCGACGAGGCCTTTGGTCGGCCCGCGGGCAACCGCCAGCACGAGTGGGCCGTCGGCATGAAACTTGTCGTCGATCTGCCGGAGGGCGCCGACCTTGAGCCGGGCACGGTTTTTCACACCTTCGGTTTTCCCGAGCCGGAGATCTTCGGATTCATGTATGTGCATCCGGGCCGCGTGGCGTCGCTCGGCATCTTCGTGCCGTCGTGGTTCGACAGCCCGGTGCGCACTGCCTACCGCTACCTCCAGCACTGGATTCAGCATCCCTACCTTTGGCGCTTCCTCGCCGGCGGCACGCTGCGCTCGTGGGGTGCCAAGACCCTGGGCGAATCCGGCCGCCACGGTGAGCCGCACCTGGCCGGCGATGGCTACGCGCGCATCGGCGAGGGCTCCGGCAGCACCAACGTCCTCACCGGCTCCGGGGTCGACGAAGCCTGGGCCACCGGCACGATGCTGGCGGAGGGCGTGCTCGAGCTGTTGCAGGCCGGCCGGCCGTTCACGAAGGAAAACCTCCAGCAGGCCTACGTCGCGCGCCGCCGCGCGAGTTGGGTCGACCGGGAATCTGTCGTCGCGGCGAAATCGCGTGACGGTTTCCAGCGCGGCGTGGTCACCGGGATGATCGGCATGGGTCTCACTGGGCTCACGGGCGGGCGGCTTTCGCTCTGGGGCAAACCGCTGCCGCCGCACCAACGCCTGCCTTCGATCGAGAACTACTACCGCGGTCGCGTTTCGGCCGAAGAGATCGCGCAGCTCCGCACCGAGTGCCTGGCCAAGGGCGCCTCGCTGCACAACGCCCTCATGGACCGCGTCGGCTGGCCCGCCATCCCGCTCGACGGCAGGCTCCTCGTGTCGCACCAGGACGCGCTGCTCCTCGGCGGCAAGGTGCAGGCGCCCGCCGGCTACGCCGATCATGTGGTCTTCCTCTACCCCAACGTCTGCGAGCAATGCTGCGTCAAGACGTGCATCGAGGTCTGTTCCGGTCAGGCGATCCTGCCCGGCGAGCGTGGCGTGCCAGTGTTCGACCGCGAGAAGTGCATCCATTGCGGGGCCTGCCAGTGGAACTGCACGCAGGAACGCCCCGACGGCTCCGGCCGCACCAACCTCGATTTCCGCGCCGGCACCGGCGGCCTGCACTCGGCGGAGAATTGACGCGATAGTAGCGAGTAGAAATTGGCGAATGGCCGTAGCTCGGGCGGAATTACGAGGCGAGTAGTGCAGCGGGGGTTTGTATGCTCGCTGCTCACTACCCGCTACTCGCTACTTTCCACTCACAAGACCCGCACGGATTTCAGTTTTCCGGCCGCCTTCTCGAAAGTCACCATCGCGCCGCCGGACGCGATGTAGGCGCCTTGGATCAGGCGATCCACGAATCCGGGCTTGGCCGAGGCTAGTCCTTCCGCTGCCAACACTTCGGTCGCCACGCCCTGCGAAGCGATTTCTCCGTCGGCGAACATCTGCCGCAAGGCCACCAGCGCCTCCTTCTTGGGCACACCATAATGGAATTGCAGGGCGAAATATGCCTCCGCGACAACCAAGTCGGACACCACCGCCTGGTCTCCGCGTTTGGCGGCTTCGTCCAAAAACGCTAATGCACGCTGCGCCTGCTCCACCGGCTGCCCGAGCAGGAGTCGCAGGACCACCGAAGTATCGAGCCCGACCGTCACGCCGCGCCTTCTTTCCTTCTTCCAGCGGCGACACTCGCCTGGACCGCCTCCGACGAGTGATCGGTGGCGGCTCGGCCGTAAGCTCCGAGACGACCGATCCACTGTCGCGCCCGCGCCGGGCGCGGCCGCAGCACCCACACCCGTCCGTCGGCGTCATCGCGCGCTTCGAGTTCGACGACATCGCCCGGCTTCAGGCCCAACGATTGGCAGGTTTCGAGCGGAAAGGTCGCCTGGCGTTTGGCCGTGAGCGTCATGGTTGGCATGGCCTCACCTTGCGCCCTTCGCCTTACTTGTCAACCATCCGGTAAGGCACTGCGCTCTCGGGGTGGCACCAGGCCGGCTGCCTCGGCGCGTTCTCGCGCTTCGGAGGCCGCGCCTCCGGCCCTTGCTTCGCCCCTCTCGTTACGCTCGCTCTTTCAGCTCACACCCTACCGGACTGGACTGAGTGCCAGGCGGAAGCCGAGGTTGCCGTCGCGGAGTGCCGGATCGAACCAACATCGGAAAGCCGAGCGGCAACTGGCCGCGGAAATACCCCAGCAGCCGCCACGAAATATGCGGACAGTGCCCGACGTAGCGCCGACAGGATCGGTCACAGCTCCGCCGGGATAGTTGCTATACGAATTGAGACACCATTCCCAGACATTGCCGTGCATGTCATAGAGTCCCCATGCGTTGGGCTGCTTTTGACCGACCGGATGTGTGTCGTAGGGGGCATTCCGCTCATACCACGCCATCGAATCAAGATCGCCGGCGTAGTCACCGGTGGTGCCTGCGCGGCAGGAATATTCCCACTGCGCCTCAGTCGGCAGCGTGTATTCCCAATCAAGGGGTAGGCGGCCCTCCGCGCGCTCGATCTGCGTAAGCTTCCGGCAGAACTCCGACGCCTCCGCCCAAGTGACACGATAAACGGGGTGATTTCTGCCCTCGCCGTTGAAGAGCCAGAACCGGCCTGCCTGTGGCGGTTTTTCCAGCGTAAGTTTCGCTAACTGATCGCGGATCGACTCGCCCGTTACCGTCTTCCACTGCGCTTGCGTGACCTCGTATTTTCCAAGCCAGAAGCCCTTTGACATGGCGACCTTGGTCCCGGGTTTGTGGTCCTTGTCGCCCATCGTGAATTCGCCGGGAACGATCCACACCATCTCGATGCTCCCGGTGCGGACGGTAAAGGGTTTGCCCGTCGGCAGCGACGGTGCCGGGGCGCGGACGGGAGTAATCAACAGCAAGGCAAACGCTGCAAGCGCAAGCGCCGGAAGACCGAGCCTTCCGCCGCGACTATTCAGAATACCTCGGATTTCGGGGGGGGGGGATTCATGGCGAGCAACTTATGGAAGGCTGCTCCGTGCCTGACAAGCCTGCGTTGAGTGTGCAAGGCCCGCCCGCCATTGGCGCGCAATTCTCACTCGTCACCAAACACCCACCGATTTCTACTCGCTACCCGCTACTCACTACTCGCTACTTTTCCTGCTATGCCCTCCTACCACATCGTCGTCTGCGGCAGCCTCGTGCCGGATCCGTTGCAGACCCTCGAACCAATCGCCACGCCGACCGGCCCCGCGCTCAAAAACGAAATGATGCTGCCCGCCGTGCTCGATCCGTGGGCCGGCCACGCCCTCTTCGAGGCGGCCAACCTCGCCAAGCAGCATCCCGGCAGCAAGGTGTGGCTGGTGAGCATCGGCCCCAAGGCCAAGCTCCAGCAGGTCATGATGACCATCGCGCAAAAGGTGCCGTTCGAACTCGTCGCGCTCGACGGCCCCGCGAGCGGCTTCGCCGAATCATCCGAGATCGCCGCCGCACTCGCCGGGGCGATTCAAGGCATCGCCGGCCTCGACCAATCCCGTCTGCTCGTCTTCGGCGGATGGGAATCCGCCTCGCGCGGCGCCGGCTCGACCATGCAGCTGGTCGGCGAACGCCTCGGACTGCTCGACCAATTTCAGGGCGTGGACCAATTGACCGTGCGCCCCGACGCTTCGTTCGAAATCCTCGAGCGCGTTGAGGGCGGCAAACATCAGGTCTCCACCTGCCCCGGCGCGCCCGCGCTCCTCGGCTGGGCCACGGGTAACCTGCCCGAGCCCGCCAACAATCCGCAGGTCGGCATGCTCAACATGCGCACCGCGATGCCCGCCCTCCAGCGCGCCAAGGCGGTCAAGATCGCCAACGAGGGTGTCGCCTTCGCGAGCGTCTCCTTGCCCAAGCAGCGCCGCGACACGAAGATCGTCAAAGACCTCGCCCCCAACGCCGTCGCCCGCGACCTCGTCGAATGGATCACGGAAGAGTGAGAGTGAAAATGAGAGTGAAAGTGAGAGTGAAAGTGAAACGCCCAGTTGGTCCTTTTGTCTTTTAGTCCCTTGGTCCCTTAGTCCCTTGGTCCCTTAGTCCCTTTGTCCCATGGAAACCATTCTCTTCCTCGCTCACGCCGAAGCCGACGGCACACTTGGTCATAACGCCCTCGAGGCCCTCGGTGCTGCCAAGAACCTTGCCGCCGGCCTCCCGGGTTCGTCGCTGACCGTCGGGCTCGTCGGCGCCGACGTGCAGTTGGCCGCCAACCAAATCGCCGCCTGCGGTGCGGCGCGCTTTCTCGGCCTTGCGGGCGCCGAATTCGCACCGTCGCGTTATGCCACCGATGCCGCCGCCGCCGAAGCGCTCGCCAGGGCTGCGGGCGCCACCCTGATCCTCGCCCCGGCGGGATCACGCTGGAACCGCGCGCTGCCGGGCGTCGCGCAACGACTCGGCGGCCGCGTCGACACGCACGTGACCGGCCTCGCCACCACCGACGGAAAACTGGCGATCACGCGCTGGTATTACCGGCAGCGCATGGAAGGCACCCTCACCCGCACCACGCGCCCGTGGATCATCCTCCTCGAGTCCGGCTGCGCCCCGGCATGGTCCGGCGCCGGCGCCGTTGCCTCCGTCGAGATCATCCCCGTCGCACTTCCACCACTGCGCACATCCGTCAGCGGGCTGAAATCGCCGCCGGCTGACCAGCAGACGATCCGGCCGGACGCCAAGCTCCTCTTCGTCGCCGGCGCTGGCTGGACCAAAAAACAGGCCGACAGCCAGACGCACGCCGCCGAAGCCGAGCAGATCATTCTCGAATTTCTCCGCTGCACGCAGGCGTCTCTCGGCAGCACCAAGTCCCTGGTCGATCTCAGCGGCGAGGGTCAGGCCGTGCTCAAATTCATGAGTCACCTCAACCAGGTCGGGCAGACCGGCTCGACGCCGCGCCACGCGAAGGGCCTCGCCACCTGCTGTCACGGCGAGGAACCACACACCGTCGGCTGGCGGTTCGTCGGCGAACGCCGCGCGGTCAATCTCAACGCCGCCTGCAGTTGGGCGCAGGGCAAGGCCGACGTGCTCTATGTGGCCGACGCCTTCGCCGTCATGCGCGAGGTCAACCGCCTCGTCGCGGCCCGGCCGGGCTGACCTCCCGCCCTGGCCAGTCCCGCCGCTCACGCAGCGGGCTACGTCCTGATTGTAGCCCTGCGCGTGAGCGCAGGGACGAAGTGTTCCGCCCACAATCTTGCGCCCAGAATAACTCGCCGCGCGCCCGCGCGGTCCCCGCGGCAAAATGGCGGCCGCCATCGTCGGCGACGGCTCTCATGCTCGTGCTCGACTCGCGGATGCGCGAATGAATCATGCAGCATCATGCGCAAACGGATCCGCCTTTTCGTCACGTTCGCCCTGCTCGCCACGCTCGCCCGCGCCGCCGCCGACGATGCCAAGCTGAAATATTTTCGCGACCTCGCCGAGACCCGCAATTACAGTCTCGGCCGGCCGGTTTCGCCGCAGCCCACGCCCGACGGCACCGCGGTCGTCTTCCTGCGGGGTGGTCCGCGCGATCGCGTGCTGCGGCTCTACGAATTTGAACTCGCCACCGCTCGCGAGCGCGAGCTGGTCACGCCCGCGCAGTTGCTGAGCGGCGCGGACGAAACCCTGTCACCCGAGGAAAAGTCCCGGCGCGAGCGCACGCGCAACAGCCTGAGGGGCTTCACCGAATTCGAGCTTTACCAGGACGGATCCCGCATCCTCGTCACGCTCTCCGGCAAACTCTACGTTGTGACTCGCGCCGATCGGAAGGTCACCGCGCTCCCGGGCGAGAACTGGATCGCCCCGCGCTTCTCCCCGGACGGCGCATTTGTTGCCGCGGCGCACGGCGGGGAACTGCACGTCATCGACCTCGCGACCCGCACCAGCCGGGCGCTGACGGCCGGCGCCTCCGCCACGCTCACCCATGGCCAGGCTGATTTTATCGCCCAGGAGGAAATGAGTCGCTTCGCGGGTTTCTGGTGGTCACCGGACTCGCGCTGGCTCGCGTATCAGGAGACCGACGACTCGCCGGTCGAGTCCCGCTACATTGCCGATCCGCTGCAACCCGAGGCGGCACCGCGGAAATTCGCCTATCCCCGCGCCGGCACCGCCAACGCGCGCGTGCGCCTGGGCCTCATCGCCCGGGACGGCGGCCCGACCCGCTGGATCGCCTGGGAGGCGGAGAAGTTCCCCTATCTTGCCCGCGTCACCTGGCGCGAAGCCGAGGCGCCACTGACTCTCCTCGTGCAGGATCGCCGGCAGCAGGACCAGCGCTTGCTTGCCGTCGACACTGCCACGGGGGCCACCCGCGAGCTCCTCCGTGAAACCGACCCGGCCTGGCTCAACCTTCCCGCCGCGCCCTTGCCCCGCTGGCTCAAGGGCGCGCAGCAATTCATCTGGGAAACGGAACGCCGTGGATTCTGGCAACTGGAGCTGCGTGCCGTCACCGGTGCGTTGATCCGCGAGCTCACGCCCCTCGATCTCGGTTTCCGCAGTCTCATCCACGTCGATGAAACCGCCGGGGTCTTCCACGTCAGCGCCAGCGCGGACCCGACCGAAACTCACCTCTGGAAGTTTCCCCTTGCCGGCGGTCCCGGCCAGCAGCTGACCACCGCGCGCGGCCAGCACAGCGCCCGCGTTTCCAAGGATGGCCGCGTGATCGTGCACACGTCGAACCTCCTGGACGGCACAGGTGCCACCCACGTGCTCGCGGCCGACGGCGCCCAGCTTGCCGAGCTGCCCTCGGTCGCGGAGAAGCCCGCCACCCTGCCGCGGGTCGAACTGACCCGCACGACTGGGGCACACTCCTTCCACGCGGCGATTGTCCGCCCGCGGCAATTTCAGGCCGGGAAGAAATATCCGGTCATCCTTTACGTCTATGGCGGACCGCAGACCACCGTGGTGACCGCGTCCGCCTCCGCGTACTTTATCGACCAATGGCGGGCCGACCAGGGTTACATCGTCGCCCGTCTCGACGGGCGCGGCACGACGCTGCGCGGACGCGACTGGCAGCGCCAGATGCGGGGCAATTTCATCGACCTCCTCCTGCACGACCAGGTCGAGGGCCTCCAGGCACTCGGGCGGCAGTATCCGGAAATGGATCTCACGCGGGTCGGCGTCACCGGCTGGTCGTTCGGCGGCTACTTCAGCGCGATGGCCGCGATTCGCCGGCCCGATATTTTCAAGGCCGGCGTGGCCGGCGCACCGGTGATTACGTGGGAAAACTACGACACCTATTACACCGAGCGGTATCTCGGATTGCCGCAGGAAAATCCCGACGGCTACCGCGCCAGCAGTGTGCTCACCTATGCGGGCCAGCTCGCCCGCCCGCTGTTGCTCATCCACGGCCTGACCGACGACAACGTCTATGCCCAGCACACCCTACAGCTCGTCGACGCCCTGTTCATGGCCGGCAAGCCCTATGAATTCATGCCGCTGCTGGGCACGCACATGGCCGGATCGAGCGACCCCGTGGTGCAGCTTCGTCAGCAGCAGAGGATCATCGAATTCTTCAATCGCGAGCTGAAG
>JBIJCX010000051.1:0-32736 GCA_044344465.1 Opitutaceae bacterium | reverse complement strand
CTCGGCCGCCATGCGATCGAGATTCGGAGTGCGGATCTTCGTCTGGCCGAAGGGACCGATGTCGCCGTAGCCGAGGTCGTCGGCCATGATATAGACGATGTTCGGCGGCACCGTCGGCGCGGTGCCGGCTGACCACGCGGGAACGACGGCGACGACGGCAAGAAGGAGGGGAAGGAAGGCGCGGGAAGACAGCGGGATTTGGGCCGACGGGGAGAGACCGGAAGTGCGTTGCGAGGTCATGTCATTGGTGGCGGATGACGACCAGCGATTGAGCGGGACACCCGTTGAAGTGGGCCGGCGCTCCGGCAAGAAGCGTGACGACCACGGTGCGATTGTCGTCAGCGCCCGGGAGCGGACTGAGCGGGAGGGTCACCGAATCGGCGCCGGCGGGAATCGCGATGGCGCCGGAAAGCGCGGCGTAGTCGTGGCCGGGTCGGGCATCGCCGCCGACGGTATAGCGAACCGTGAGCGCCGCGGAGGTGCCACCGGTGCGGGCAATCCGCCACTCGCCGCGGCCACCGCTCGTGAATCGGCCCGCGCCGTCGGCACCGGGAAACGCGGGAAGCTCGGCGGCGGCCGACGCCGCCACCGAGAGAACGAGGAAGAGGAAGAGGCGAGACGAGAGGACGACACAGGAAGACGGGGAGAGGGAGGTCACAGGGGGAGCTCCTGCCGGAGCGATTCTATTTTCCGGCGGCGGATTCGTGGCAGTGGTCGGCGACGCGGGCGGCCATTTCGTCGCTCCGGGTGAGCCGCACGCTGTTGTCCGCAGCCAAGGACAGACTCCGCGGGCTCCGCGTTTCAAAGCGATCGGCGATCGCGTTCATAGCCGGAAGAGCTTTCTCGCGTTCAAGGAAAAGATTTTCTCCTCGGCCGGGCCGGAGAGGCCGGCGGCGCGCACGGTGTCGATGATGAGCGCCGGCTCAACCCAGGGATGGTCGCTGGAAAAGAGCAGCCGGTCGGGACCCATGAAATCGTGGCCGAACTTCACCGCGAGCGGGAGGGGCGAGACGACGTCGAGCCAGATGTTGCGCAGGTATTCGCTCGGGGCGCGCGTGAGGTGGCGCGGGCCGCGCTTGAGCACGTTCACCTGATGATCGAGCCGCCCGACGATGTAGGGCAGCGCGCCGCCGAGGTGCGGACACACGAGCTTGAGCTGGGGAAATTCGTCGAGGATACCCGACATCAGGAGCCGCGTGAGGGCGATCGTATTGTCGAACATGTTGCCCAGCGTGCTCGTCATCTCATAGCCCTTCACGAATTCGATCGTGATGGGCTTGGCCGGGTGGAGCAACACCGGGATGTCGAGCTCCACCGCACGCGCGAAGAGCGGACGGAACTCCGGCTCGTCGGGAAAACGGCCGGCGAGATTCGTGTACAGCAGGATGCCCTTCAGGCCGAGCGAGCGGACGCACCGGTCCAGTTCGACCAGCGAAGCGCGCACGTCCTGGAGCGGGAGCACACAGAGGCCGAAGAAGCGCGCCGGATGCTGGCGCACCACGCCGGCGATGAAATCGTTCAGCATCCGGGCCACGGCCGGCCCGTCGGCGCCGAACCATTCCGGGCCCGGATCGTTGATGCTGAGCGCGGTGAGGGCAATGCCCGCGGCGTCCATCGTCGCCAGCTTGGCGCCGACATCCAGATAGAGCGGCGGGATCTTGCGCAGCCAGTCGCCCATCTGGACAAAGCGCACGCCGTCCTTCGTAAACACGCGGGGATCGGTTTTGCGCTGCTCCATCAGCGCGATCAGCTCCGGACAAAACAGGTGGCTCTGGCAGTCGATCCGAAACGGTTTTGCCGCGGCAGCCGGCACGGCGCCGGGAAGGCGCAGCGCGGTGACGACGGAAGCGGCGGTGGTGCGGGCGAGGAAACGGCGACGGTTCATGGTGAATTTGGCGGATGGTTCTTTGATCGAGTGATTGTTTACTCCTCTCGGAGGCGAACCAAATCGCAATCAAGCCCAGGCCGTGGATCGAGGCCACCGCGGACGCCCCCGATCCCGCGCTGGAGGATTTTCTGCCCCGGGAGGTGCTCCCCACCCCGACGAAGAATTGACCGGCAACATCCGCCCACTCACGTTGGCCTCGCCGCCGTTACCAGGACATTCAGCCCCATTCGAAAAAATCTTCCCATCGCACCATGACGCCCACCGCCGCGTTTCTACACGCCCGGGATTTCCTTCTGCAACATCGCGACGACTACGCGACGGCGTATGCCGGATTCCGCTGGCCGCAGCTGGAAAACTTCAACTGGGCGCTCGATTTCTTCGACGTCCAGGCCCGCGACAATCAACGTCTCGCCTTGTGGGTGACGGGCGAGGACGGCCACGAGGCGCGTATCACGTTTGCCGCGATGAGCGCGCGTTCGAACCGCGTGGCGAACTTCCTCCATCGAATTGGCGTGCGCCGCGGTGACCGCCTGCTCGTCATGCTGCCGAATGTCCCCGCGCTCTGGGAAATCACGCTCGCGGTGATCAAGCTCGGCGCTGTCATCAGCCCCGCCTCGACCCTGTTGCCGCCGGCCGACCTCGAGGACCGCATCACGCGGGGCAACATGCGGCATGTGATCACCGATGCCGGCGGGGTCGCGAAGTTCGCCAGGATCGCCGGCGCCTGCACGCGCACCGTTGTGGGGAGCACGGCGGAAGGATGGATTGACTATGCCGAGGCAGACGATGCGGCGCTGGAATTCTCGCCGGACGGCCCGACCCGGGCGGGTGATCCGCTGCTCCTCTATTTTACCTCGGGCACGACGGCGAAGCCCAAGATGGTGCTGCACACGCAGGCGAGTTATCCAGTCGGACATCTGTCGACGATGTACTGGCTCGGTCTCCGGCCCGGCGATGTGCACCTCAACATCAGTTCGCCCGGCTGGGCCAAGCACGCCTGGAGCTGCGTCTTCGCGCCGTGGAATGCCGGCGCCACCGTGTTCATCCACAACCAAGCCCGCTTCGATGCGAAAAAAGTCCTCGGCGCTCTGGTGCGCCACGAGGTGACCAGCCTTTGCGCGCCACCGACGGTGTGGCGTCTGCTGGTGCAACAGGATCTCCCGGCCTATCCGGTGCGGCTGCGCGAGGTTTGCGGCGCCGGTGAGCCGCTCAATCCGGAAGTGATCAACCACGTCCGCGATTCGTGGGGGCTCACGATCCGCGACGGCTACGGCCAGACGGAGTCGACGTGCATGGCCGGCAACTCGCCCGGCCAGCCGGTAAAACCCGGATCGATGGGCCGGCCGATGCCCGGATACCGGATCGCCTTTGTCGGCCTGGATGGCACCACCAGCGACGAGGGTGAAATCTGCGTTCAGCTCCACCCCGCCCCGATCGGGCTCATGGCCGGCTATCTCGACCACCCGGGTCACGCCGCCGGGGTATGGGAAGGAAAGTACTATCATACCTCGGATTTCGCGCGGCGCGATGCCGAGGGTTATATTGATTTCATCGGCCGCACCGACGACGTGTTCAAGAGCTCGGATTATCGCATCAGCCCGTTCGAGTTGGAGAGCGCCCTGCTCGAGCACCAGGCGATCGCCGAGTCAGCGGTGGTGCCAAGCGCGGAGGCGGTGCGGCTCGCCGTGCCGAAGGCATTCATTGCGCTCAAGCCGGGTTTCACGGCCGACCGGGACTCGGCGCTGGCGATCTTCCGCTTCGTGCGTGAGCGGCTCGCCCCGTACAAGCGGGTGCGCCGGATCGAGTTTTCCGACCTCCCCAAGACCATCTCCGGCAAGATCCGCCGGGTGGAGCTGCGCGCCCTCGAGGCGGCACGCCGATCGGAGAACGAACGTGGCTCGGATGAATTTTGGGAGGAGGATTTTCCGGAGCTGAGATGATCGCCCGCCGCTGCTCAGCCCAGACGCCGGGCCACCTGGCTCACGGCGGCGGTGCGGTTCTCCACGCCGAGCTTCTCGAGCACGTTCTGCACGTGCTTTTTCACGGTCACCAGCTTCATCGTGAGGATGATGGCAATCTCGGGATTGGTTTTGCCCTGCACGATCCAGAAGAGGATCTCCGCCTCGCGGGGCGTGAGGCCGAACGCCTGCAGCGGCGCGGGAGTTTCCGGCAGCCCCACCCGTCGCGTCGCCGACTGGTGTTCATCATGCCGCCGGAGGCGCGCGCGAACCGCGGCGATCAAATCGTCGAGGTCCACCGGTTTGATTAAATAATCGTCGGCCCCGAGATTCATGCCGCGGCGCACATCCGCATGCTCGCCGCGCGCGGTGAGAAATACGAACGGGATGCGCGCCGTTTGGGGCGAATCCTTCAGTGCGCGAAGCACCCCATGCCCGTCCGTGCCTGGCATGGCGATGTCGCAAACGATGAGCTGGGGATGGCACTCGCGCGCGAGGGCGATGCCCGTCTCGCCGCCGCCGGCCTCGAGCACGGCGAAACCCTCGAGGCGGAGAATCTCCGCGAGATTCCGACGCATGGGCGCCTCGTCCTCGATCACCAGGATGGTGGTCATGACACGGTGGCGGCCGGCGGGGGGCCGGCCAACGGCAGGGTCACGATCGCCGTGGTTCCCTCACCCACCGTGCTTTCGATTCGAATCGTGCCACCGATCAGATCGAGACACCGGCGCACCATCACGAATCCAAGCCCCGTGCCCGGATAAGCCGCAACATTGCGTCCGCGGAAAAACGCCTCGCCGAGGCGCGAGAGCTCGTCGGCCGGGATGCCGATACCGCGATCGCGAACGGTGAAAACAGCCCGGTCGCCCTCACGCCGAAGTCCGAATTCCACGGACGACTCCGGCGGCGAATACTTGACGGCGTTGGCGAGCAGGTTGGAGAGCACGTGGTGCAGGAGGTTCTCATCGGACACCACCGGATCCACAAACCCGGGGCTGGAAAAGACGATCCGATCCGCGCCAGCGCCCGCATCGTGGGCGGCGACGGCCGCCTCAGCGCGCGCCAGCGCACCCAGGTCAAGCGGGACGGCGTTGACCTCCAACCGGCCGCCTTCACTTCGACTGTACAGCAACACATCCTCCACCAACGCCGCGAGCCGGCCGCAACTCGCCGTGATTTGATGGACGTGACGCGACCGTTCCTCGGAGGACAAGCGGTCCCCGTAGCGCTCGAGAATCTGCGCGGAGGACAGGATCGTGCCCAGGGAGTTGCGATATTCATGCGACACAATGCCGATGAAATTCGCCCGTAGCCGGCCGAGTTCGCGCTCGCGGTCCAGGGACGCGACCAACTCCGCCGTGCGGTCGCGCACGCGTTGCTCAAGGTCGCAATTCAGTTCGCGCACCTGGCCAAAGGCCGACGTCAGCGCTGCTCCCAGTGTGGCGATCTCCCGGGCGGTCGCGGTTGCCGGCGCCGGCGGTTCGGTTGGACCATCCGGGCGGCCGAACGCATCGGCGAGCCTTGACAGCGGCGCAATCACCCGCGCACGAAGCAGCACGGCAAAGCCGGCCAGCCCTACCGCGCCCAGCGCCGACAATCCGAGGAGGAGCAACCGGAGCGATGAAATAATCTGCTCCTGCACCGGCCCCACATTGAGCGCGAGCAGCACCTGGGCATCATGCAGCGGCGGAGCCCGGCGGACGTCTAGCGCCTCGATAAAGAAATAACGCGCCGATGCCCGGTGCAGCACGCCAAACTCCCGGTGTTCACGCAGCGCGTCGATCACCCGGGGATCGATCTCGGCCGGAGCCAGTCGTTCGACGTTGAGGCCCTGCCACTGCGATCGGCTCGTGACCATCACGCGCAGCGGTTCCATGCCCACGACGGCAACAAACTCGACATCCCCGCCCGCCACCAGTGTCCGGATGAGACGCGTCATCTCATCGCGGGAGTTGGCGGAGTCGCCGCTGAAACGCACGGTCCGGGCAATCGTGCGCGCGCGCTGGAGGAGCTGGGCCTCGAGTTGCCGCGTCATCTGCCACCAGCCGAGGGCCATGACGGCGGTGAGCAACGCGGCCGAAAGCACGGCTAACGGCACGACGAACTGACGGGTCAGGGAGGAACGTTGGGCGGTCGAAACCATGCCGGGGATGACGCAGCGTTCCCGCGCCGGACGATGCTGGCAATCCGAGATCGGGGATGTTCTCCCAAAGGAGAATACCGGGTTCGATCCAGTTCGGTTATGCTGATGCCATGAAATTGCACCCACGCGCGATTCGCATCCTGGTTCTGTTCAGCTTGCCTTGGACGGCACCGGTGCGGGGAGCCGAGATGATCGGCAACGGATCGTTTGAATCCATTTCAGGGCCAGGCCAGCTGCCCGTCAGCTGGACGCTGCAGGCTTCCGCCGCCGGCACCGCGGCGCAGAGCTCGAACACGCGGGCCAGAGCGGGCACGTGGTCGGCGCGGGTCACGGGCCGCGCCGACGAGTCCGATGGGCTCAGACAGAGCGTCATGGCAGCCCTCAGCGCGGAAGGCAGCGGCGTCCGCCGTTTCTGCCGCACCTGGATCTGGATCGACGATGTCGCGAGCGTGCGGGTGTTACTTCAATACCGAGACGCCTCCGGCCAGAGACCCGATGTGATCCTGGCGGAGCAAGTGGTCCGCACGCCCGGCCAGTGGACCGCCGTGGAGGGCCGATCGCTGATCACCTGGTCGGGCGCCCTGCGGTCGGCCACGATCGTGATTGAGGTTTTCCAACTCAGCCGGAGCACAACATCCCTGGCCGCGCGACTGCTGCCGGATTATTATATCGACGACCTGACGTGGGACACGGATACGGACGGCGATGGCGTCCTGGACCGCGAAGAGGCCGCACTGGGTTTGAGCGCCAGCAAAGTTGACAGTGACGGCGACGGCTTGCCTGACCGCTGGGAGGTTGATCACGGCTTTACCCCGGCGATCAACGAGGCAAGTCTGGACACGGATGGTGATGGCTTCACCAACTGGCAGGAGTACTGGGCGGCCACCGACCCGCGCAGCGCCGCGTCCTTTCCGGGCAAGCCCGCGAATCCCAACCTGAATCCCGCCGCTAAATCAGTGCTTCGTTGGCTGGCTCTTCTACCGGCGCAAGCCTCCGGCCGGCATCTCGCCGCGGGACAACATGTCACGGACCTGGTCAGCGCCACGGAATATCCGACCATGATCGACAACCTCGGGGCCAGTACCGGGAAATTTCCGGCGATTCTGTCCTTGGCGATCGAACCCGGGTTCGACCGCTTCGGGCTGCCCCTGCAGATGGCGGAGGCGGAGAGCCGGGCCCTCGCCTACTGGCAGGCCGGCGGGCTGGTCCTGATGAAATGGGCGATCTACAATCCCTGGGCGGTGCTGAATGCCAACAACACGACCGGGGGCGACTTGCCCGGCCTGCTGAACCCCGCCAATTCGACGACCGCGAGCCGGTCCGCGAACCAGGCGGCCCACGACAATCTGGTGAGCTGGATGGCGACCGTCGCCGACGCCCTGGCGCGCTTGCAGCAACAGGGCGTGGTCGTGATGTTCCGCCCCTGTTCGGAAATGAACGGCAGTTGGTTTTGGTGGGGGCGGCGGGAGCGGGCCGACTATATCGCACTCTGGCGCTTTCTCTATGACTATTTCACGCGCACCCGCGGACTGAATAACCTCATCTGGGTCTATGAGTCTGACGCCGGCACCCATGCTCCCGTCGCCGCCGGCGGCCAGGGTTTTGCGAGCGATTACTATTATCCGGGTGACGACTGCGTGGATGTGATGGGTCACAATCTCTATAGCGATGACTGGGTGCTGGCTTGGGAGGCCAACGCGATCTACGCCCGCTACCCGAAGGTCTATGGCATACCGCAGGCCGGACCGGGTCGCGTGCTTCGGGACGGCACTTTCAACAATCTGATCTATCCCACACAAAGTGCGGCTCTGCTGCCGCGCAGTTCGTTCTTCATCGCCTGGAACAGCTTTGCCGGCACCGATCCCGCGACGCAGGTGCAGTCAGTGCAAAAGTTCGCCATCGTCGACAACACGAATGCCCGGGCGCTGATGGATCATCCTGCCGTCGTCACGCGCGGTGCGCTGCCAGCCGTGCTTTTCGACGGCGGCACCCCGGTCATTGCAACCCAGCCGGCCGCCCGGAGCGTTGCCCCGGGCGCGAGCGCAAGTTTCAGTGTCGTGGCGACGAGCCCCGCCACCCTCACCTACCAATGGCTCTTCAACGCTCAGCCGATCGCCGGCGCGACCGCAGCGAGTCTCACGGTCAACCCGGTCGGCCCGGCCGACGTTGGCCCCTATACGGTGCGCGTATCGGACACGATCGATTCCGTCACCAGCGAAGCGGCAATCCTCGGCCTGACCGCAACCGGCAAGCTCACCGGTCTCGTCACCGAAGTGGCCTCGAACATCGCGCATGCCAACGGCAATATATACGATCAAGTGCTGCTCGAGGGCAACGCGGCGGCCGTGACCGCGGACCCAGGCCAGGTGCTCCGGCTTTCCTTCGTGGATCTGACCGATGACATTGTACAGGTGGAGTTCTCCGGCGCCGGCACCCTGGCGCTGACCCTGGACAACGCGTCCGGCCCCGCCTTGCCGGCAAAGTACCAACAGGCGGTCCGCTATATGAAGGGGCACGCCGGGATCGTCATCGCGGGGGCGAATGAGACCACTAATCTCTCCGTTTTCAGCATCGGACGGATCACCGCAGTCGACCAGACTTTGTTTCGCGGGGACGTGGCCTACGACGGGCTCGCCGACCTCGCCTATGTCGCCATCTCGAGTGCGAACGGCAAATTTGGCGGTTTGCGGACGGCAAATGCGAGTTACTTTGCGACCAAGGGCCAGACCGGGATCTATGCGCCGGGCGTAACGTTCACCGGTCCCGTTTTTGTCGGCGACATCGCCGCTTCTGACACCGCAACTCCGCTGCTCATACTCGGTGCGGGCACCGATGTACGGATCACGGGCGGCGATTTGTTGCAGGCAAACAGCCGGCCGGTGGCGGTCGGCGGCTTCACGCAATTGCGGTATACGAGTGGAACGACCTCACACGGCACGACCCTCCCGGTCTTGCTGAACCAGGGGCGCCTCGAGCAAAACGGCGCAGACGTGACCACGGCGACGGCGGTGCAGTCGGGCCCGTGAAGATTCGCGCCAGGGCGCGGTTTCGCCGTTGAATTAGCTGATCCGAAACCATACCAGGCCCCACCGTCGACCTCGCCCCAAGAATCTTGTGGGGCAAGATGGCCCGGTAACCGCCCGTCACCGCAGCTGCAGCGTGTCGCCTTCGAAGGTGAGGCCGAGCGATGGAACCACGACGGCCTTGCGGTCGCCCTCTCTGCTCACCCGACCGGCCAGCCAGGCGTCGTAGCCCATGGCTTTGGCCACATCGAGCGCGCCGCCGACATTCGCCGGCGAGACGTAGGCCGCAAAACCGACGCCCATGTTGAAGGTCGCGTACGCTTCGCGCCGCTCCACCGGGCCGGCCTCGATCATGAACTCGAACAGCGCCGGAGCCGGTCGCGGATTTGTGATTTCGTAGACAAACGGTTCCTCCAGCCGCATCAGCTTGCGCCAGCCGTGGCCCGTCACATGCGCGACATAATTGAGCTTCAGACCGCGACGCTGGCACTCGCGCACAAACGCGACGTAGATGACCGATGGGGCGAGCAGCGCCTCGCCAAACGTGCGCGGATCGCCGCGACCCACCGGCGTCTGATAACCCTGGGGCAGCTGGGCGGCGAGCCGGCGACAAAGCGATAGGCCGTTGGTCTGCACGCCCGACGAGGCAAAAAAGATGACGGCGTCTCCATCGGCCACGTCGCCGACGATGCGCAGAGATTTCGGCGCGATTTTGCCAATCGCGGATCCCGCCAGTACGATCGCCGCGCGTTCCACGATGCCACCGAGCGTGGGCGTCTCACCCCCACCCCACACCGCCCCCGCGGTGCGGCACCCCTCGGCGAAACCTGCGACCAGCGCGTTCGTGCGCGTGGTGTCGCCAAACCAACCGGAGTCGCCGACCGCCGCATGCATCGCCACCGAGATCGGCAGTGCGCCGCACGTGATCAGGTCGTTGACGATGGTGGCGACGGTATCGATGGCGATCTCACGGTAGAAACACTTCCCCGTCGCCGCGTAAACCGCATCGGCCACGAGATTCTTCGTGCCCAGCCCTTCCTCGACATGCGCGAGAAAATGGTCCCCGGCCTCAATCAGGTAGGCGCTCTCGCCGCGCGTCGTGGCCGGCTCCGCATAACCGTGGCCCGCCAGCACGCCCGCCGTGGTGCGAGCCGCCTGCTGGCAGGCGCGCTTGAACGCATCGAGCTGATCATAACGGACGCCGGACTGTTCGTAGCTGAGCGACATGGGTGGAAGACTTGGGAGATGGTGGAAGACTTGGGAGATGGTGGAAGACTTGGGAGATGCGGGAGACTTGGGCGAGGGAGGACTATCGAATGCTCCGTTGGAAACCGAACTTTGGCCGCACTTTCTCGTCAACCGCCGGCGCTTCGAGCGGCGACAGCGCGATCGACAATTGCAATCGCGGAACTCCACCACGTCCAAAGTTGGAAACCCAGAATTTCACCGGAGCCGGCTGGCAGGCGATTCGAGAAACATTCCGCCGGCGTGCGCGGTGAATCGCCTGCCAGCAGGCTCCTACACCCAGGCAATTGGATCCTATATTGAGCGCGAACGAGAACAAGACTCGACCGCCATGACGGCTTAGTAACTCCGGCCGTCATGCTTTTCGTAGTAATTCACGAAGGCCTGATTAACGACGCGGTAGCCGCCGGGCGTCGGATACCGGCCCGAAAAGTACCAGTCGCCGCGGTGGTTCGGCACCGCGGCGTGCAGGTTCTCCAGGTTCTGGAAGATGATTTGAAATTCGCCCTTCCACTCGAGCTGCTTCGGCCGGACCAGCTCGACGATCTTCTGCGAAATCTCCCACGGCTTGAACGGCTCGTAGATCCGACGCACGTGGTTGACCGGCCCACCCTTGACCACCTCGTCCCGGCAGAGCTCGTACACGTCATCGAGCAATTGCGACTGGCCGCGCTCGTTGATCAGCGCCACGGCGGCCTCGAAGGCGATGAACTTGCCGAGCTCCGACATGTCGATGCCATAGCAGTCCGGGTAGCGGATTTGCGGGGCGGTCGACAGGATGATGATTTTCTTCGGGTTGAGGCGCGACAGGATGCGCAGGATCGATCGGCGGAGCGTCGTGCCGCGGACAATCGAGTCGTCGACGACCACCAGGTTGTCCTGCCCCGCCCGCACCGAGCCGTAGGTGATGTCGTAGACGTGGCTGACGAGCTGATTGCGGAGATTTTCCTGGCCGATGAAGGTGCGGATCTTGATATCCTTGCTCACGACCTTTTCACCCCGCGGCCAGTTGCGCAGGATGAGATCGTCCAGCACTGCCTCGGTCAGCGCGCCGTCGCGGCTGGCCTTCAGAATCGCGGTCTTCACTTCCTCGCGCCGGCTCGCCCGCAAGGCGGACATCATGCCATAGAACGCGACCTCCGACGTGTTCGGGATGAAACTGAAGACGGTGTTCGCCCAATCATGGTCGATCGCGTCGATGACCTGCGTGGCGAGCTGGCCGCCGAGCGCCTGGCGTTCGCGGTAGATGTCGACGTCGTTGCCCCGGGAGAAATAGATGCGCTCGAACGAGCAGGACGAGCGCGGCAGCGGCGCGGTAAACGGCGCCTCGGAGATCACCCCCCGCCGCTTGATCACGACCACGTGGCCCGGAGAAACTTCCTTCACGTCCTCGACCGCCAGATCGAACACCGTCATCAGCGGCGCGCGCTCGGAGGCGAAGGCGACCACCTCCTCGTTCTGGAAATAGAAACACGGCCGGATGCCCGAAGGATCGCGCACGACGAAGGCGTCGCCGTTGCCGATCAGGCCGGCGAGCACGTAGCCGCCATCCCACCGCTGCGAGGCCCGGGTGATGACGCGGGTGACGTCCAGGTCCTCGCTGATGCGGCGCGAGAGTTCCGCGCCGCTGACATCGCGTTTCCGGAGAAAGCGGTAGATGTCCTCGTGCTCCTCATCGAGAAAGAAGCCGATCTTTTCGAGGATCGCCTGGGTGTCGGTGGCAAAGATGGGGTGCTGGCCCATCGCGATCAGCGAGCGGTTGAGCTCGTCGGTGTTCGTGAGGTTGAAATTGCCGCAGAGGGCGAGATTTCGCGTCGGCCACGGGCTGCGCCGGAAGTACGGATGGCAGGACGAGGTGCTGTAGCCGCCACTGGTGCCGTAGCGGAGGTGCCCCATCAGCAACTCGCCGCCGAAATCAAAGTTGCGTTTGACCGTATCGGTAAACTCGGGGTGGATCACGCCGGTGTCGACGTGGTCATTGTACTGGCCGAGGAGGGTTTTGAAGATCCGGTCGAGCGGGTTCGCCTTGATGTTCCGTTCCCGGAACATGAACGGCGTGCCCGCCGGCACGTCGAGCTTCACGCAGGCCACGCCCGCACCGTCCTGCCCGCGGTTGTGCTGCTTCTCCATCAGAAGAAAGAGCTTGGTGAACCCCCACAGGGGAGAGCCGTATTTCTCCTGGTAATATGAGAGCGGCTTGAGGAGTCGCACCAAGGCGACGCCACATTCGTGGCGGATGTTGTCGCTCATAGTTTAAGGTCCAGTAGCCGATCGAGGGTTGCCGGCCGGCGTGAAATCACACCAGGAGATGAGGACTGTAATTCAAGCAGCATTCGGCGGTCTGAAATCGGCAACAAAGGCGCTGATTTCGAGGAGCCGGCCGCAATCGTCAACGGCTTTCTGGAATCGCTGCGTCTTATGTGGGAAATCCTGTCATTTTTTTCGCCCTCCTTGACCGCGCCCGCGATGTTGAGAAACATTCCGATCCCAGACCATGCTGACCCTCCGCGGCTCACCCGCCCTCTCCCCTTTTCGACTCCAGAAGCTTCTGCTGGACCTCACCGCCACGAGCCTGCCGGTGCGCGCCGTCAGCGCCGAGTTCGTGCACGTCGCCGAGCTGAACTCCGAGTTGTCGCCCGCCGAACTGCACGTGCTCGAAAAACTCCTGACTTACGGACCGAGCCGCCACGCCGCGACTGTCGCGGGGTTCATCCAGGTCGTGGCCCCGCGCCCGGGCACGATTTCCCCGTGGTCCTCCAAGGCCACCGACATCGCCCACACCTGCGGCCTGCTCAAAATCAAGCGCCTCGAACGCGTCATCGTCTATACGATCGACCTCGGCGAGCCCGCCCCCTCATTTCCGCTGTCCGCGCTCAGTCCCACGCAACTCGCCACCCTGCGCGCCAAGCTGCACGATCGAATGACTCAGGTCGTCTTCGGCGATCTGCCCGCCTGCGCGGCGCTGTTCCGCCATGAGACGCCGCGCCAAATGACGAGCGTGCCGGTTCTCACGGCCGGCCGCGCCGCCCTGGTCGCCGCCAACCAGTCGCTCGGACTGGCGCTGGCGGATGACGAGATCGATTACCTGGTCAGGAACTTCGCCGCCCTCGGTCGCGACCCGAACGACATCGAACTGATGATGTTCGCGCAGGCCAACTCCGAGCACTGCCGCCACAAGATTTTCAACGCCACCTGGGACCTCGACGGCGAAAAGCGGGACCACTCGCTGTTCCAGATGATCAAGAACACGCACCAGCTGCACAGCGCCGGCATTCTTTCCGCCTACAAGGACAACGCCGCCGTCCTCGCCGGCACGCGCGGCGGCCGCTTCTACGTGGACCCGAAAACCGGCGAATACGCCGCGCACGACGAGGACATCCATCTGCTGTGCAAGGTCGAGACCCACAATCACCCGACCGCAATTTCCCCGTTTCCCGGGGCCGCCACCGGTTCCGGCGGCGAGATCCGCGACGAGGGCGCAACCGGTCGCGGCTCAAAG
The DNA here is from genome assembly GCA_044344465.1 of Opitutaceae bacterium. GTDB lineage: Bacteria > Verrucomicrobiota > Verrucomicrobiia > Opitutales > Opitutaceae > ER46. The sequence goes on along the minus strand of JBIJCX010000051.1, from coordinate 18,980 downwards.
CCGAAGGCCGGACTCACCGGCTTCACCGTTTCCAACCTCAAGCTTCCCGGCGCCGTCCAACCGTGGGAAAAAGAAAACGGCAAGCCCGGCCGCATCGTCTCGGCCCTCGACATCATGATCGAGGGCCCGCTCGGCGGCGCCGCGTTCAACAACGAATTCGGCCGGCCTTCGATCAATGGCTACTTTCGCACGTACGAGGCGGCGGTTCCGGCGGGCCGGCCCGTTGACGTTGAAGCTGGAAGTTTAAGTTCAAGTTTGAAGTCCGGCGCTGAAGGCGCCGCAGGACAAACTTCAACTCCCAACTTCAACTCCCTCGCCACGGAGTTGCGAGGGTCGGAGTCGCGAGGGTCGGAGTCGCGAGGGTCGGAGCTGCGCGGTTACCACAAGCCGATCATGATCGCCGGCGGGCTCGGCAACATCAAGGCCGACCACATCAAGAAGGGCGCCATCAACCCGGGCGATCAGCTCGTCGTCCTCGGTGGACCCGCGATGTTAATCGGCCTCGGCGGCGGCGCGGCCAGTTCCATGACGAGCGGCACCGGCAACGAGGATCTCGATTTCGCCAGCGTGCAGCGCGACAACGCCGAGATGCAGCGTCGGTGCCAGGAGGTCATCGACCGGTGTTGGGCCCTCGGGGACGAAAACCCCATCTCCTTCATCCACGATGTCGGCGCCGGCGGCATTTCCAATGCCCTGCCGGAACTCGTCAACGACGCCGGGCGCGGCGGACGCTTTCGCCTGCGCGCCGTCCCCAACGACGAGCCCGGCATGAGCCCGCTCGAAATTTGGTGCAACGAATCCCAGGAGCGCTACGTCCTCGCCGTTCCCGCCGCGCGCATCGGGGTTTTCCAGCACCTCTGCGAACGCGAGCGCTGCCCCTTCGCCGTCGTCGGTGAGGCCACCGAGGCGAAACAACTCGTGCTCGAGGATGCCCATTTCAAGAACACACCCATCGACCTGCCGCTCGAAGTGCTGCTCGGCAAACCGCCGCGGATGCATCGCTCCGACCGGACCCTGGTCCGGCCTCTGGCACCGCTGAAACTGGGCGAACTCTCCCTCGGGGAGGCCGTTCGCCGCGTGCTCGCCCACCCGACGGTCGCCGACAAGACGTTCCTCATTTCCATCGGCGACCGCACGCTCGGCGGACTCATCTGCCGCGACCAGATGGTGGGCCCCTGGCAGGTGCCCGTGGCCGACTGCGCGGTCACGGCCGCCACCTTCGATGTTTACACGGGCGAGGCGATGGCAATGGGCGAACGTACGCCCGTCGCCATCAACAACGCCGCCGCCTCCGCCCGCCTCGCCGTGGGCGAAGCATTGACCAATCTCGCGGCCGCGCAAATCGGTGACCTCGGCAAAGTCAACCTCTCGGCCAATTGGATGGCCGCTCCCGCGATTCCCGGCGACGGCGCCGATCTTTACGCCGCGGTCCAGGCCGTCGGCATGGAACTCTGCCCGGCCCTCGGCATCACGATTCCCGTCGGCAAGGACTCGATGAGCATGAGTACCGCGTGGCGGGAACGCGGCGAAGAAAAACGCGTCACCGCGCCCGTCTCGCTCATCGTTTCCGCCTTCGCGGCCGTAACCGACATCCGCCTCTCGCTCACCCCGCAGCTCCGCGACGATGCTCCGTCCGGCCCTGAACCCTCAGCCCTCAGCTCTCAGCTCTCAGCTCTCAACTCTCAGCCTTCTACCATCCTCCTCCTCATCGACCTCGGCCGGGGCAAGAACCGGCTCGGCGGCTCCATCCTCGCCCAGGTCGTTTCCCAAACCGGCGAGGATCCGCCCGACGTGGACAGCGCCACCGACCTGAAGAATTTCTGGCGCGTGATCCAGCAACTCGGCCGCGAGAAAAAGATTCTCGCCTACCATGATCGCTCCGACGGCGGCCTGCTCACCACGGTGGTGGAAATGGCCTTTGCCGGCCATGTCGGGGTGGACCTCGAGATCCCCGCGGGCCACAACGCCTTCGGGGCCCTCTTCAGCGAGGAACTCGGCGCCGTCATCCAGGTGCGCGAGGCGGATCTCGACGACGTTTACCTCCTGCTGCGGGCCCACGGATTCAAGACCTGCACGACGCGTGTCGGAACCCTCAACCCGCACTACGCCCTCCGGGTGCGGCGGGCGAACGAAACGCTCCTGAACGAAAGCCTCACGACCCTCCGCGCGCTCTGGTCCGATGTCACCCGGCGTATCGCCGCGCTCCGCGACAACCCCGCGTGCGCGGAATCCGAATACCAACTCAAGCTCGATCGCCGTGACCCCGGCATTCGGCCGGTCATCACGTTCGACTTCGGAGGATTGCCCACGGAACACACGGAATACCCGGAAACCCAAACCGAGACTTCTCGTCCTGCATCCGCCGTATCCGCGAGATCCGTGGTCAAAACTCCGAGTTGTGATTCTTCCGTGTTTTCCGTGTCTTCCGTGGGCAGAACAAAGCCCCCGGTCGCAATCCTGCGCGAACAGGGGGTGAACGGCGAGGTCGAGATGGCCGCCGCGTTCACCCGCGCGGGGTTCCGGGCGATCGATGTCCACATGACCGACATCATCAGCGGCCGCCTCTCGCTCCGGGATTTCCGCGGACTCGTCGCCTGCGGCGGTTTCAGCTACGGCGATGTGCTCGGCGCCGGCGAAGGCTGGGCGAAAAGCATCCTCTTCAACGACCGCGCCCGCGCCGAGTTCAAGGAATTCTTCGCCCGCGAGGACACCTTCGCCCTCGGGGTGTGCAACGGTTGCCAGATGATGAGCAACCTCCACTCGATCATCCCCGGCTCCGATCACTGGCCCCGCTTTGTGCAAAACCAGTCCGAGCGTTACGAAAGCCGCCTCGTTTCGCTGCGCATCGAGCAAAGCCCCAGCGTGCTTTTCGCCGGCATGGAGGGTTCCGTGATCCCGATCGCCGTCGCCCACGGCGAAGGATTTGCCGAATTCAGGGACGCCGCGGCGATGCAGGCCTGCAGTGAGTCCGGCCTGGTCGTGGCCCGCTTCGTGAACAACCACCACGACGTCACCGAACAATATCCCCTCAACCCGAACGGTTCGCCGCTCGGCATGACCGCCCTCACGACCAGCACGGGCCGGGTGACGATCATGATGCCGCATCCCGAGCGCGTTTTTCGCACGGCCGCGCTGAGCTGGCATCCCGCCGAATGGGGCGAGGATTCGCCCTGGATGAAACTCTTCCGCAACGCGCGGACGTGGGTCGGATAAAATTTCAGCGATTTATGCCCCACGATCTGCCCATCACCGAATTCGGCCTCAGCGCCGCCGCGAAGGATTCCTGTGCCCGACTGGTTCTGCAGGGCGCCAAGCGCGCGACGACGTCCCTGCTCGCGGCCTACGCCTACGATCGCGAACCCCTGCCCTCGCCCGGCCGCCGCAGCGTGGTGCGTGACGGGCGGGGCCGCGATATCGCCGTGATCGCGGTCACCCGCGTTGAGATCCGCCGCTACCGGGATGTCGATGCCGCGTACGCCGGCCTCGAGGGCGAAAAGAGCCTGGCCCACTGGCAAGAGGCGCATTGGCACTACCTCGGCGCCGAGTGTTCCCGCATTGGAATACCCTTGCGCGAGGACGTTGAGGTCGTGCTCGAGTACTTCGAGTTGGTGCAGCCTCTGCTCACACTGGCTGATTTTTGAGCGGGCGGGAAATAACCGGCCGTTCTGAGCGCAGTTCAAGATCGCATGGCGGCGCGTTTTGCGCAGCATCCACCACACTGATGGACTTCGATGACCAGATATTGAAGGAATTCCTGGAACCCCAGATCCGCGATTTCGGTGCCAACGTCGAAATCGACGATGGGCTGTGGACGTTGTTTGCCGTCCCCGCCACCGATGCCCTGGCCAATGCCATCGCCCGTTCGCTGCTCGAATCGGCCAAGTTCGTCCACCATGCCGGGGCATCCGCGGACGATCGCTGGACGCTCTACTACGTTGACACCGCGAACCGGCTGCCGGCCATACATTGGTTGGAAGATTTGAACAAGGTCCTCGCGGGTGAAATCCGCCCGATCGCGCCCGCCCACCGCGCTCTGGTCCAGGAACTCGTCGGATCCGCAAAGCCCCACCGGATCGCCCAGGAACTCGCCGACCTGCACACACGCGGCGAGATCGTCGCCGGCATCGTGGGCGAACCCCCGGTCGTGCGTTCGCTGCTCGACCGGATGCATCAAACCGAACCGCTCTTTTTTTCCGCGCTGCTCACCCTTTTCACCCATCACCTGATCGACATGCTCGTGCTGCACCGGCAGTTGCTGCCCGAGGACATCGCGTTGAAAAACGAGATCGTGAAGGGCGGACTCTCCCGCGATCCTTTCCTGCAAAGCCGGCAGGACGCTGCGACGGAGATTCGCAACATCCTGCTCCGCTTCCAGCTGATCAATCCCATCGATCAGCAAAAGAACGTGACGATCGCCAATCCCTATTCGGTCTACCTCGAGGTCGTCGTGGCCGGTGACAACGTCAACGTGCCCATCGACGGCACCGCCATCGGCGTACCCCGCCAGCGTTTCCTCAACGCGCTTCACTCCATCCGGCGCAATCTTTATCGCGGCGAGGAATTCAGCAGCTTCGACACCCAGGCCCCGTGGATGAACAAGGAGATCGCGTATCCGTTCCGCTTCATCAAACAGCGACTCGACAGCCGGCGCGACCTCGCGGTGATGGACGCGCTCTACATGCTCGAGCGCGCGGTCGAGACGTGAGGGTGGCGCGGATGGCCGCAGTTTCTCGATGGCGCGCCGCAGGTGTTCGACTCCGGCATTCCGGGCAGACGCGCCCGTTTTCGACTCCGGCATTCCGGGCGCGCGGCGCACGCGGGCTCCTGCCGTGCGTCGCCTTGGGTTTGGCCATCTCCCGATCGGATGGGTCACGGGGATTGCGCCTCGTGACCCTTCTACACCACCGGACGTGCGGTTTTCCGCATCCGGCGGTTGGATTTCAGAAAACCGCTGTCCCTCGTGGAGTCGGGGCTGCCTGTTCGTGTTCCCACGGTCGTGCCTTTGCTCGAGACTGCTTTCATGCTGAGTGCCTCGCGGCACCCGCCTGGTACTTCGCTACGGTTGTTGTCACTGTTGCCGAACATTTCGTTTCATATGTTTAGTTCATGCCCATGCCGGGCACACGAGAACGGAAAAATCCCGGATGTTGTGTTGTCGCGCGCAGGACGGCGTGGTTTCGTTCGGATACTCCTATGAAGCCCTCCACCACGTCAGAGTCGTGTCGCCTCACGCTCTTCGTTGCCGCCTTGCTCGGCCTTTGCCTCGCCACGACGGGCAGCGCCGCCACCGCGCCGGCCAAACCGAACATTCTCTGGCTCCTCGTGGAGGACGCCGGACCATCGGCGTACAGTTGTTACGGCGAGCAGAAGGCCGCCGCCACGCCCAACATCGATCGGCTGGCCGCCGAGGGCATGCGCTTCGACCGCTTCTACACCACCGCGCCCGTCTGCTCCGCCTCGCGCTCGGCCTTCAACACCGGCATGTATCAAACCACGATCGGTGCGCACCAGCACCGCACCCCGGTCAAGAAGCCACTCCCGGCGGGGGTGCGCACGATCAGCGAGTGGCTGCGCGATGCGGGCTACTTCACCGCCAACATCAGGACCTCGTCCGACGCCGTCGGCATTCGCGGCGGCGGCAAGGTCGACTGGAACTTCATTCCGGAATCGGGCCGGCCCTTCGACGGTGAAAACTGGGATGAGCTGAAAAGCCGCCAGCCCTTCTACGCCCAGATCAATTTTCAGGAAACCCACCGCACCTTCAATGGCGACGGCTTCACCGATCCGGCCAAAGTCGAGCTCCCGCCCTATTATCCCGATCACCCCGTCATCCGCAAAGACTACGCCGAGTACCTGGACTCCGCGCACCGGCTCGACGGGAAGATCGCCAAGGTTCTCGCCCAGCTCGAACGCGACGGTCTCGCGGACAACACGCTCGTCATCCTGATGGGTGACAATGGCGAGTCCCACATCCGCGGGAAACAGTTCGGCTACGAGGAGGGTTTTCGCGTGCCCATGATCGTCCGGTGGCCCAAGGGACTGCCCGCCCCGGCGCACTACCAGGCCGGGAGCGCGGACCGGCGCCTGCTCGAGGCCATCGATGTCGCTCCGACTCTCCTCAGTCTTGCCGGGGTGCCGTTGCCGCCGAAGATGCAGGGCGTGCCCTTCCTCGGCGCGCAAGTGCCGGCGCCCAAGCGTTACGTCTTTGGCGCGCGCGACCGCTGCGATGAGACGGCGATGCGCATCCGCTCGGTGCGCGACGAGCGCTACCGGTACATCCGCACGTTCACCCCCGAGATGCCCTTCTTCGCCCCCAACGCCTACAAGGAGCGCCAATACCCGGCCTGGACGCTGATGCCCAAACTCCATGCTGAGGGCAAACTCACCCCGCCCCAGGCCTTCCTCTGCCAGCCCCGCCAGCCCGAGGAGCAACTTTACGACCTCGTCGCGGACCGGCACGAAATCCAGAATCTCACCGCCTCCACCAAACCCGAACACGTCGCCGCACTGAAGCGGATGCGCGCAGAACTCGAGAGCTGGATTGTGCGCACCGACGATCAGGGACGCTTTGCCGAAGCCATGTCGCCCGCCGAGGCCGACGCCGCCGTCCGCGCCGGCACCGACCCCAAAAAAGGCAAGAAGAACAAGAACAAAGCCGCCCACTGACCCGGCGGCTGGACGGCCGAATCCGGCCCGACCGCAGGCCTAACTCAGAATCCCCTTCACCACCTCCGCCGGCACGACGCCGGTGAGCTTCTGATCGAGGCCCTGGAACTTGAACGCCAGCCGCTCGTGATCGATCCCCATCAGGTGCAGGATCGTCGCGTGGAGATCGCGCACGTGCACGGGATCGCGCACCACGTTGTAGGACATCTCGTCGGTTTCGCCGTAGATCGTGCCGGGCTTGGTGCCGCCGCCCGCCATCCAGATCGTGAAACACCGCGGGTGGTGATCCCGGCCGTAATTGGTCTCGGTCAACGTCCCCTGGCAATACACCGTGCGGCCAAATTCGCCGCCCCACACCACCAGCGTGTCCTCGAGCATCCCGCGTTGCTTCAAATCCTGGATGAGCCCGTAACACGCCTGGTCGACATCCTTGCACTGCTCGGGCAAATCGCGCGGGAGCGTGCCATGCTGATCCCAGCCGCGATGGAAGATCTGCACAAACCGCACGCCGCGCTCGACCAGCCGGCGCGCCATCAACGCGGAACTCGCAAACGTCCCACGCTTCCTCGCCTCGGCCCCGTAGAGTTCATAGGTGGCGTCCGACTCGCCCGCCATGTCCGCAAGCTCCGGCACGCTGGCCTGCATGCGAAACGCCATTTCGTACTGTTGCGTGCGCGTCTGGATCTCCGGATCGCCGATCTGTTCGTAGCTGCGACGGTTGAGCTCGCCGAGCCCGTCGAGCATCGAGCGGCGCAGCTCGCGCGGGATGCCCGGCGCGTCGTTCAAGTAGAGCACCGGATCGCCCTGCGCGCGAAACGCCACCCCCGCATGCCGGCCCGGCAAAAACGCCGACGACCACAAGCGCGATGAAATCGCCTGCACATTCGAGAACGGACTCGTGTGCCGCGCATGGAGCACGACGAACGCCGGCAAGTCCTGGTTGATGGAACCGAGCCCGTACGAGAGCCACGATCCCATCGAGGCCTTCCCGTTCTGCATCGAGCCGGTGTAGATCAACTGGTTGGCCGGCTCGTGGTTGATCGCATCGGTCTTCATCGAGCGGATGAAGCACAGATCATCGGCCATCTTCGCATGGTAGGGCAGCTGCTCGCTGATCCACGCGCCACTCTTTCCGTGCTGCGCAAACTGGTAGATGCTCGGCGCCAGGGGAAATTTCTCCTGCTTCGACGTCATTCCCGTGAGGCGCTCGCCCTGATCCTTCAGCCAGTCCTTGAGATCCTCTTTGAAGCGCCCCCGCAACGCCGGCTTGTAGTCAAACAGGTCGAGCTGCGACGGCGCGCCGATCAGTGAAATATAGATCGCGCGCTTGGCTTTCGGCGCGATTTGCCACGGTGCGCGCGGGGCCGAACCTCCGACACCGACGCCGGCACCGAGCGCCCGCTCGCCCATGAGCGCCGCGAGGGCAGCCACGCCCAGCCCCGTCCCGGTCCGGCGAAAGAACTGCCGGCGCGTGAGCGCCGCGTTGTACGCCTCGAACGTGTGCTGCCAATCGGGAGGGAGCGGAGTCATGGGGTTCTCATTTCGTCAGCGATTCGTCGAGATTCATCACCTGGCTGGCGACGAGCGTCCACGCGGCGAGCTCAGGCGCGGGCAAATCCGCCTCGACCGGCGATTCGCCGACTGCGAGCAACGCCCGCGCCTGGGCCGGGTCACGGCGGTAGACGGCCAGCGCGTCGTCCAGCGTGCGCCGCAGCACGGCGCGTTCCGGGGCCGAAAACGCGCGGCCGAGCAGACGCACCGCCACGGCGTCAAGCCGCGCCTCGAAGGCCGGCGCCGCGCGCAGCGCCCGGGCCGCCACGTGCCGCGAGGCCTCGACAAAGAGCGGATCGTTCAACGTGACCAGCGCCTGCAAGGGCGTGTTCGTGCGATCCCGCCGCACGCACGCGGCTTCGCGGCTCGGGGCATTGAGAATATCCATCGCGGGAGGCGGAGCCGTGCGCTTCCAGAGCGTGTAGAGCGATCGCCGATACAGGTTCTCGCCGATATCCTGACGGTAGAAACGCGTCGTGGATTCCTTCATCGCCACGTCCTCCCAGATGCCTTCCGGTTGATAGGGCCGCACCGGCCGGCCGCCCAGCTTGGACACGAGCAAGCCCGAGGCGGCGAGCGCCTGATCGCGGAGCTCCTCGGCGTCGAGCCGGTGCCGCGGTCCGCGGGTGAGAAGACGGTTCGCGGGATCGCGCTCCAGCAATTCGGGCGTGACCGCCGCCGACTGCCGGTAGGTCGCACTCGTCACCATCAGGCGCACGAGGTGCCGATAATTCCAGCCCGATTCGCGAAACTCCACCGCCAGCCAGTCGAGCAGCTTGGGATGCGAGGGGCGGGACCCCGTGGACCCGAAATCTCCCGCCGATTCCACCAGGCCCGTGCCAAAGAGGTGCTGCCACGTGCGGTTGACCGTCACCCGCGCCGTGAGCGGGTTTTCCGGTGCCACGAGCCAGCGCGCGAGGGCCAGCCGATCGCGCTGCCCGCCGGCCGGCAGCGGCGGCAGCACTGCCGGCGTCGCCGCGGGCACCTTCTCGCCGAGGTTGCTGTACTCGCCGCGGACGAGGACGTGGGCGAAGGGCTCGGTGTCCTTCTTCTCCTCCATGACCAGCGTCACGCCGCCACGGCTGCGCAGGACGACTTCCTCGGCCGCGAGCCAGTCGAGCCGGCCGGCCAGGCGGAGCGAGGGCGCGTCGGCCGTCGCCAGATAGTGGGTACGGAGACGCTTCTTTTGCGCGGCATTGCGTTCGGCGGGCGCCACCGCCAGGGCGGCGCTGACCGTGAGTACATCGGCCAGCTCCTTGATCTCGGCCGGCGAAAACAGGCGCGCGTACTGTCGCAGATCCTGGACCCACACCGCCCCACCCTTCAGCCCGGCCGCAGGACGGCCGTCCGCCGAATGCCGGGCGCCGAGCCGGAGCGGCGCCGCCGGCGTAATGCCCTGGCGCAGCGTCCGGGGCACGCCCGCGTTGGCGACGTCCCGGCCGTCGACGAAGAGGTTGACCAGCCGGTTGCGCGATCCGGTGCCGTCAAAGACCAGCATCAGATGGTGCCACGCGCCGGGGGCGAGCGCGTCCTTCGCCACCGCCCGCACGTCGCTGTCATCCTTCCCGGCCGAGAAGGACATGGCCGGCTTGCCGTCCTCGAGAAAAATCTCCCAGCCGTGGTCGGGCTGGTCGGCGCCGAGGGAAGAGAGCACGGTGCCCCCGGGCTTGCCCTCGACCCGGACGAACATCGCGAAGCTCACCTGCCCTTCCCGCGTCATCGGCACGGGCGGACCCAGCACGAGATCGAGATCGTTGATCTGCGGGGCGGGCCCGAACAGTCCGGCCCCGCGCGATGGCTCGCCCGCGGATCGCGCCGCCAGACCGCCGCCGGCAACTTTGATCGGACCGGCGGGCTCGTTGAGCGGCACATGCAATCTTACCGTGTGATCCGCCGGCGGCGCGGCGAGGGTGGTCGCCGTCGCCAGCCACCGCTCGAAAGCGGCATCGGCCGCGCTCGAACGTTCGCACAGCTCATCGGTCAACGCACCCCTCTCGGCCTGCAAGGCGGTCCAGCGTGCCCGATCGCCCACGGCGGGCACGAAAAGATTGGGCGCGGTGTCGGCGACGTTGCCGTCCATCGCGGGCATGGTGTTGTTGCGGAAAAACGCCGTCAGCGCATAGAAGTCGCGCGTGCTGACGGGGTCGAACTTGTGGTCGTGGCACGCCGCGCAGCCCGTGGTGAGGCCGAGCCAGACGGTGGACATCGTGTCGACGCGGTCCTTGGCGTAAATGGCCTCGTATTCCGCCGGAATCGCGCCCCCCTCGCTTGTGGTCGGCAGGCAGCGGTTGAAACCCGAGGCGACCTTTTGATCGAGCGTCGCCCCCGGCAGGAGATCGCCGGCCATTTGCTCGATCGTAAATTGATCGAACGGCAGATTGCGCCGGAACGCCCCGAGCACCCAGTCGCGGTACGGCCAGATCGAACGGTAATTATCGATGTGGATGCCATGCGTGTCGGCGTAGCGAACGGCATCGAGCCAATGGCGCGTGGACTGTTCCGCCGCGGCGTCGCTCGCGAGCAGGCGGTCGACCACCCGCTCGTAGGCCTGCGGCGACGGGTCCCGCGCAAACGCCGCCTGCTCCGCGGGTGTCGGCGGCAGGCCGGTGAGATCGAGGGTCACGCGGCGCAGCAAGCGCGCGGCGCCCTCTTCGCGATTCGGCTGCAAGCCGGCTCCGGCCAGTGCATCCGCGATGAAAGGATCGATGGCATTGCGCGCCCAGCCGCGACCGGCCGCCGGCACCGGGGATCGCGTCGGGGCAATGAAGGACCAGTGTTGCTCATACCGGGCGCCCTCGGCCACCCAGCGTTGCAGCAAGGCAATTTCGGCCGGCTTGAGCTCCTTGTGCGAATCGAGCGGGGGCATGCGGTCATCCGGATCCTTGGCCGTGATCCGCTCGACCAGCGGGCTCTGCGCCGGACGTCCCGGCACGATGGCGGGCTCATGATCTTCGCGCGCCGCCGTCGCAAACTCGAAACGGTCGAGACGGAGTTTCCCCTTGCGGGTGCTGGAGTCCGGGCCGTGACAGGCGTAACAGTTTTCCGAAAGGATGGGCTGGATATGCTCGTTGAACGAGAGCCGCGTGGATTCGGCGGGCGCCGGCGCGACCAAACCCGCCGGCGCCGCCGAGGACTTCGCTCCGGTGCCCAAGCAGCCCGCCTGAAGCAGCAACCCGGCCGCACCCGCCAACAAGACGGCGCCAGTAATGACGGCCGGCGTGAAACGCAGATCCGGGAAACGGCGCACGGAAAAATCAGCCGCGGTCGGCTCGCGTCCGCTTCAGCTTGGTGAAGCGCCCGGTGAAGTTCCAGTCCTGCACATAGAGATTGCCGGCGGGATCGAAGGCCAGCCCGTGCGGCGCGATGAAGATGCCGTCCTGCCAGAACTGCGGCTCCAGCTTGAATTTCGCCCATTGCTCCTTGTCGGGGTTGTCGCCGAGCGTCGCGACAATCTTCCCCGCGCGATCGGTCACGACCACCCGGCCCTCGAGTTCGGCAACCGCCGCGAATTCACCGAGGATCGAAACGGCGCACGGCCGGCGCAGATCCGTGGTGAGCGTGCGGACAAACTTGCCCTCGAGGTCGAGGTGCACGAGCCGGCGGTTTTCACGGTCGCACACCAGCAGCAGCGGCTTCCCGTAACGGGTGTCGAGCGCGAGGCCGTGACAGGTGGTGAACTGGCCGTCGCCGGTGCCGCGCGCACCGATGACGCGCGTCCACTTTCGATCTGCGGAATACTCGTGAATCACGCTGGCCCCGTAGCCATCGGCCACATAAATCCGGCCATCGGGACCGACCGCCACCGCCGTGGGGCGGTAGCCATCGACGACGTAGCGGCGCCCGTCGTGGCCGGCGATCGTGGCCGGGGGTTTGGCGCCCGCAGACTTGGGCTTGAAGTTTTCCAGCGCCGGATAAAGTCCGCTCTCGGTCGGGCAGCCGATCTTCCAGACGAGCGTCCCGTCCAGCGCGAGCTTCACGACCTGGTTGCCCTTGACGTGCGCCGCGTAGATGAACTCCCGCCCGCGCTCCTCGCGCAGCATCAGACCGTGGATGCCGCTGAATTCGGGGGCGAGACTGCGGACAAATTTCCCGTCCGCCGAGAAGACGAGGATGCCCGCCGGGCCGTCGGAGCTCACATAAACAAGCCCGGCGCGATCGACCACGACGCCGCCATGCGTGGGACCGAGCGATTGCCCGGCGGGAACCTTGGCCCAGCCCGCCTCGACGTCGAAACGCCAGGCGCCGGAACCGAGCGGCCCGGCCGGCAGGGCCACGGCGAGGGCGAGCCCGGGATGGGCCGCACCGAGATCGACGTGGGCGCGGGCGAGCCCGCAAACGAGGCCAAGAACAAGGGCAAGACGACAAAACATGGGAGGAAAGCAGACGGGGTTAAGCGGTGGGAGAAAAACGTGGAGTGTCATTTGGGAATTTTACCGCCGTGTCGATCTAGAACCGGCGCCCCGTTTCAAGAATGAGGAACCACTGATCCCTGCCCTGGCTCCGGCGAACCGAAGAACAATGCAATCATTGCCCACGGAACACACGGAATACACGGAAACCCTATCGCTTCTCGCCTTCGGCACAGCCAGAGATGAGTGAGATTGTTCCGTGTATTCCGTGTGTTCCGTGGGCCCATCCGCTGCTTCTGGCTGGCCGTTAGCGCGGATATTTCAAAGTCACGATGAACCTCCCGCACACTCTGCATGGTGGAGCCGCGGCGCCCCCGCCGCGGTGGTCGAGCGAAACGCGGCGAGGGCGCCGCGTATCCATGAAATATCCGGGTTAGTCGGTCGGTAACGCCACGCTCACCGCAGCGCCAAGTCGACCCGCTTCACGTCCTTCACCGGCCACCGGGTCACCGTCAGACCCTTCGCGCCGCGCGAACTTACCGGCACCCGGCTGAGATCGAATTCGAACTCGCGCACCCGGGCCCGGCTGCGGCCATCGAGCCACACCTGCAACTTCCCGGGCATCTCCTTTTCCGTCTTGCTGACCTCGAAGTACACCACCCGCGAACCCTCGGACTTCACCAGGGGGTAGAGTTTGTCGCGCGACAACCCGCCGATCTGGAATTTCTTCGCGAAGGCCTTCCCCGAGGCCTTGTCCTGGTAAACCATCGTGTAGAACCCCGCGTCGCCATCCTTCGGAAAGACGGCGCAGTGGATGATCTCGCGGCCCATGAAAACCTTTTCCCCGACTTTCGCCACCTTGAGCGAACCGTCGCGCATGATGCACAGCACGCTGTCCAGAATCGTGCACTCCTGCACGAACTCGTGCTGGCGCCAGTTGAGGCCGATGAAGCCGTCGTCGCGATTGACGTAAAGCCGCTGGTTGGCCGACACGACCTCCGAGGCGTCGATCTGCTCAATCTCGTCGTAACTGGTCCGGCGCTTGAGGCCCTTGCCGTATTTTTCCTGCAGCTGCTCGAACCACGCGACCGCGAAGCCGGTGAGATTCCGCAGGTTTGTTTTCGTTTCCTTGATCCCTTCCTCGATCTTTTTCAGCGCCTCCTCGGCCTGGAAGCGATTGTAGGCCGAAATTCGCTTGATGCGGATTTCCGTGAGCCGAGTGATGTCCTCATCGGTGACGACCCGGCGGAGTTGTTTGACGAACGGTTTGAGCCCGTCGCGGATTTCCTCGAGCACGCTCTCCCAGGTCCTGGATTTCTCGATCCGGCGGTAGATGCGCTCCTCGATGAATATCCGCTCGAGCGAATCCCAGTGCCACTGCTGGTCGAGTTCCTCGAGCTTGATTTCGAGCTCACGCTTCAGGAGCGCCTTCGTCCGGTCCACCGACCGCTTGAGAATCTCCCGCACACCGAGGAACTGCGGCTTGTCGTCCTCGATCACACAAGCGGCCGGCGAGAGGTTGGACTGGCAGCCGGTGAACACGTAGAGCTGCTGGATGGCCTGCTCCGGGTCGCTGCCCTGCGGCAGGTGGACGAGAATCTCGACGGCATCGGCCGTGTTGTCGTCGACGTGCTTGATCTTGATCTTGCCCTTCGCGTTGGCCGCGAGAATCGACTCGATCAGCGATTCCGTGGTGGAGCCGAACGGCAGCTCGGTGATCGCGAGCAGGTACTTGCTGCGGACCTCGATCTTCGCGCGGATCTTCACTTTGCCGCCGCGTTCGCCGTCGTTGTATTCCGAAAAATCCGCGATGCCGCCGGTCGCGAAATCCGGGAAAATCCGGAAGCTCTTTCCCTGCAGGTGATTGATCGCCGCGCGGCAGAGATCGTTGAAGTTGTGCGGCAGGATCTTGGTCGCGAGTCCGACCGCGATGCCCTCCGCGCCTTCGAGCAGCACGATGGGAAACTTCGCCGGCAGCGTGACGGGCTCGCGCGCGCGGCCGTCGTAGCTGAGCTGCCAGGTCGTGGTCTTCGGGTTGAAGAGCACGTCCTTGGCGAAGCCGGTCAGCCGCGCCTCGATGTAGCGGGGCGCCGCCGCATCGTCGCCGGTGAGCGTATTGCCAAAATTGCCCTGGGGCTCGATCAGGAACCCGCGCTGGCCCACGCCGACGAGCGCCGCGCCAATCGACGCGTCGCCGTGCGGGTGAAACCGCATCGTCGCACCGACAATGTTCGCGACCTTGTGGAAGCGGCCGTCGTCCATTTCCCAGAGCGTGTGGAGGATTCGCCGCTGCACGGGCTTGAGCCCGTCGTCGATGTGCGGGACCGCCCGGTCGAGAATCACATAGCTGGCATAGTCGAGAAACCAGTTGCGATAGCTGTGCGCGAGGGGCGAATCCTCATCCTGGACCTTTTCGCCGCCGCGCCGGCGCGCGGGCGGAGCGGACGACAGGCCGGCCGGCTCGGTCGCCGCGGTGACGGGGGCCGCGGGAGCCGGCGCCGGCTTCGCGGGCGACGTCACGGGTTTGGCCGGCGCGGGCATGGCGGATTCGGGCGGACCGTCGAGCGGCAGCTCTGGTTGATCGATGCTCTTCGCTGGTTTCTTTTTGGACATTCGCGCGGAAAATTTTTCAGGAAAGGTGCAGGCTGGCACGCGCCCGCGACGCGCGTCAAGGGGTGCGTGCGCGAACCCGCGCGGACGACGGCGCCTCCGCCCATGGCCGGTCTGCAGCCGATGAAGCGAGTGGACAATCGACCCTGGCGACAGAAATGCATTCCGAAAAGTGACACGACCGCGACCCGGCTGCCGCCCGCCCGCTTGAAAACCAATCTTTTGGATAGACTCTGGTTCGGCCGAGGATCATCAACTCCCCCCGCAGACGCACCCACCGCTGGCGCCTGCGACCGTCCTGGAAGCGGCAACCTCACGTCTCACCGTCCTTATCGCCCTATGAGTGAATCCCATGTTCCCATGATCCCCTGCAACGTCGCCGGCCCGCTCGGCGTCCTGCATCTGCCCCGCCTTTGGCTCAAGGTCTCACTCGAGGCGTGCGGCAAACTCGCCGCCGGTTATCCGGGCATCGGCAAGGGCTACGACCAGATGGTCGTCGACGGGCTCGGGCTCAAGGCCGACGCCGTGAAGACGTTCATCGCCGAAAACAAGCCGACCTACGCCCAATTCGAAGCGTGGGTGAAAGCGCAGCCCGGCGTGAAGCTCAGCCGCGCCTCGGTCCATCAGCTCAACCAGTCCATCCTGAACTACCACCACGATGCCGGCACCCGGAGCGCCATTCTGGCCGCGACGGGTTATCCTGACGATGGCTCGGTGCTCGGCGCCGCCGTGGAGCTCAACGCCCTGGACGACTGGCAGTCATTCCACGCCGCAGTGTTGAAGTAAGAGCCAGGAATCGGTCCTAAGCGTCGCTTGCCGGCGCCAGAGTTGCGTCCAATCCCGGACGTCGGCAAGCGACGTCCCACCTTTTCAAAGAAGATCCATGAGTTCAGAACGCATTGCTTTTGTCGGAGTCGGTCGCATGGGAGCCAACATGGCTCGCCGGCTCAAAGACTGCGGTCACGCGGTCACCGCCGTTTACGATGTTCACACCGCCGGGGCCGATGCCCTCGCCGCCGAAATCGGAGTCAGGAGCGCGCGGACGCTGGCGGAGGTGACCGCCGCGGCCGACGTGATTTTCACCGTCGTCACCGACGACGCCGCCCAACTGGGCGTCTTTGCCGAAACGGGCGACTCGCTGCTGCAGGGCGCAAAGGGCAAGACGTTCATCAACTGCGCCACGATCACGCCGGCGACGCACGCGGAGGTCGAACGCCGCGCCCGGGCCGTGGGGGCGGCGACGCTTGAAGCGTGCATGGCCTCGTCGATTCCGCAGGCCCGCAACGGCACGCTCTATCTGATGTGCGGGGGCGACCCAGCGGTCTTCGCCCGGGTGAAGCCGATTCTCGAGCAACTGAGCTCCGCGCTGCGCCACATCGGCGGCACCGGCCAGGCGGCGCAAGTCAAGGCGCTCGTCAACATGGTCATGAACATCAATACCGCCGCCCTCGCAGAGGGCCTCGGCCTCGGCGCCGCGCTCGGGCTGAACCTCGACATGTTGCGCGAGGTGTTCGCGCAAACCGGCGCCAACTCGCAGGTGCTCAAGACCGACGGCGAGGACATGCAGAACCGCGCGCACGATTGTTATTTTTCCGCCGCGCATGCGGCCAAGGACTCGACCATCGCGTGGGTTCTTGGAGTCCAAGCCGGGCTCAACCAGCCGCTGGCCGCCGCGACCAAGCAGCAGTTCGACCGCATGGTCGCACTCGGCCTCGGCGCCCTCGACAAGAGCGGCGTCGCCGAACTGACCTTCAAGGGCCGGCACGGCTGAGGCAAAAGCAAGGGGTGGGCCGTGCGCTCCGCGCCCGGCCAGCCGACGGACGTCCTGGTGGCCGCGCGCGGAGCGCACGGCCCACCTTTTCAACTGCGCGGCTGCGTCTCAGACGGCATCAGGCGCGACCCAGCGGCACCGAAAACGTCACGCCAGTTTCCTGGCCTCGCCCTTTGCGTCCGCGAGGATCGTGCAACCGCTTCTGATCACGACGGCAGCGATCACCGCGCCGATGATGAGATCGGGCCAACGGGAGTTTGTCAGCGCCACCAGCAAAGCAGCGACAATGACGCCGGCGTTGGCCGCAACATCACTGCTGGTGAAGACCCAACTCGCCCGCATGTGCACCTCACCCTCGCGGTGTTTCGCCAGCAGGATCAGACAATAGACATTGGCACCCAAGGCGACGGCGGACACCACCAGCATGGGCAGCGAACCGGGCTCGCTGCCAAAAATCGCGCGGCGGATGACGTCGAAGCCGATGCCCGTCGCCAGCGCAATCTGGCCCCATCCACTCCACCTCGCCGCACCCACCTTGATGGCAGAGCTGCGTCCGACGGCGTAAAGCGAGATGCCGTAAACCAACGCATCCGCCAGCATGTCCAGGGAGTCGGCGATCACGCCGGACGAATCCGCCAGGATGCCGACGATCAGCTCGACCACAAACATCACTCCATTGATCGCGAGCAGCGTGATGAGGACCCTCTTTTGGGCTTCGTCCCTGGCTTCAATGTGGCAGTCGCAGCTCATTAAACCAGTATCCCTCATAACTTGGACTTAGGTTCGAACGCCAGTGTTTACTCCATCGAGCAGCCAACCGTTGCCAATCGGAGGTGGATCGTCACCGCCAGTTTGGCCGCTACCTGACCGAACCGGGTGAGAATTGGTGCAGAGGGGCGAAGGCGCGAGGGTAGGTCCTGGGGTTGGACATGGCGGGGAACGTAGCGCCATTCTGCCCAGGCTCCATTTGATGCCGGGACAATACCCGGCTTTGCGAAGCAGGATTGCCGCAGTCGATAGTTCTTGGTTGAACTCGATGACATGCCCCCGGTCCCAAACGCCACCGCCCGCCGAATCAGGCACGCCAGTGGTTATCTTGGTCTTGGCATGGCCAAGGAGGCCACCGCGGAACTCGCGATGATTCCGCCGGCGGATTCGGCGCTCCCCGAGGTGCTAAACGCCCGCATGGAACTGCACATGGCCATGAACGAGTGGGACATCGTGATCCGTTTTGGCCGGGAACTCGCCAAGGGGCATCCCGATGTTGACGCCGGCTGGATCGGCTGGGCTTACGCCCTGCGCGAGTTGAATCGGATCGAGGAGGCGAAGGCGGTGCTGCTTGAGGCCGAACCGCTCCACGGCAAGACATGCGGTGTCCTGCACTACAATCTCGCCTGTTATTACTGCCTGCTCGGCGCTCTCCCCGAGGCGAAGAAACGGCTCAGTTTGGCGTGCAAGATGGACGTCGAATGGAAGAAAGCGGCGCTCAATGATCTCGATTTGAAAGCAATGTGGGATGAAATCGCCGCGATGAAGTGAGGGTAATCCTGTTCACGGCGCCGAAATTTGACGGTGAGAAACTGATGGCGCCAGCGCGCGTGACCGTGCTCCACAACGGCGTGCTGGTGCATCTCAACGAAGAAATTCGCGGTGACACCGGCCACCGCATCGCGGCGGTCTACAAGCAGAGGATCGCCAAGGGACCGCTGGTGCTTGGCGGTCATGGTTGCCCGGTGCGCTTCCGCAATATTTGGATTCGACCGCTCTAAAGCACGAGGGATTGTCCAGTCCGGTGAAGAGAGCGCGGACGTGACTCAGCGCACCATCGCAGAGCGGACAAAGGCGACCAGATCGGCGTAACCGCCGAGGAACTGGTTCAGCGTTTGCACCGTGGCGCCGTAGTGGACGAATTCAGACGGATCTTCCCTTAATTCGGTGTATTAAATCACGCAAATACGAGGGAAACGTGACCGATTATGTGTTGTCTCTAAGTGATGCTATTTAGGCTTGCCCTAGTCGGCGGGCGCGCCAGC
>JBIJCX010000314.1:0-10112 GCA_044344465.1 Opitutaceae bacterium | reverse complement strand
GCCGAGTGCAACGGGCGAGCAGGTGGCTGGCGAGATTCGGATAGTGGGCGCGTTCGGCCCGAATTAGAAAACGACTGTTTTGCGTGATCAGGCGCAGCCGGGCGGCGCGTTGGCGCTCAGACCAGCCAGCGATCCCGCGGGCGCAGGCGCAGCGCGGGACTGGACCAGCCGAGCACGGCGAGCCAGCGCCCGTCGGAGCCGACCACAACGTAGCGGAGCGTCTCGCCCACGAGGTTGGCGTTGTGCAGGTAGTGCTCCTCGCACAGCGCTTGATCAAACCGCGGGCGTTCGTCGGGCAGAATCAGGCGCAGATCGAGGGCGGGCAGCCCGGGCAGCGCCAGTGGTAAATCGGAGTCGGCCATGCAGCCAGCGCAACACAGCCCGGACTGACGCGTCAGAAAAATAACTCATCCACTTACAGGCCAATCATCGGACGTGATAGATGACAGCGCCGTGCCCATTCCGCCGACCCTGGAAAACGCACCATTGACGCGGCGCCCGGCAACCGGTGTGTTGACCGGTTCCGATGCTCACCATCGCCGACATCTCCAAGTCCTACGGCACCCGCGAACTTTTTTCCGAGGTGTCGCTGTTCATTGCGCGCAGCGATCGGTACGGGCTCGTCGGACCCAATGGCGCGGGCAAAACCACGCTGTTCAACCTGATCCTCGGCGAAGAAGCCCCCGACAATGGCACGATCGAGTGGGAGCGCGGGGCGGATTTCGGGTTCCTGCCCCAGGAAAGCGCGCCGATCGGTGACGAGACGATCATCCATATCGCCACCAGCGGGAAAAAGCTCCTGCCGGAAAACGACGACGACTACGACATCGACTACACCCTCGAACCGCGCGCGAAAAAGATCCTCGCCGGCCTCGGCTTCCGCACCGGCGACAGCGACAAGCTCGCGAAGACGTTCTCCGGCGGCTGGGTCATGCGGGCGCACCTCGCGCGACTCCTCGTGGCCGAACCGGCGTTGCTGCTCCTCGACGAGCCGACCAACCATCTCGACCTCGAGGCCCTGCTCTGGTTTCAGGACTATCTCACCCGGTACCCGGGCGGCCTCGTCGTGATCTCCCACGATCGCGCCTTCCTCAATGTCCTCTGCACCGGCATCCTCGAACTGCGTGGCGGCCGGCTCAACCGCTACCACGGCAACTACGACGACTACCTCAACGAGAAGGAGGCCCGGAAGCTGCAACAGGCGGCCGCCTTCAAGAACCAGCAGCGCGAAATCGCCCACCTCCAGAAATTCGTCGACCGCTTCGGCGCCAAGGCCTCGATGGCTTCGCGCGCGAAATCCAAGGAAAAACAGATCGAACGCCTCGAGGCCGTCGCCGTCGAGGAACCGCAGGAAGAACTGAAGCGCATCCACTTCAAGTTTCCCCAGCCGCCGCGCTCCGGGCTGAAGGTCATCGAACTCGAACACGTGGAACAGGCCTACGGCGACCACGTCGTCTATCGGGATCTCAATTTCACCGCCGAACGCGGCCAGCGCATCGTGCTGGTCGGCCCCAACGGCGCCGGCAAATCCACGCTGCTGAAAATCCTCGCGGACATCGTGCCGATTCGCCGCGGCACCCGGGAACTCGGCAGCAATGTCGTCACGGGTTATTTTTCGCAGAACCGGCTCGATAATCTCAACGCCAGCGCGACCGTGTTCGAGAACGTAATGGAGCTGCGCACGAACGAGAACCAGCTCACCGAGCAGCAGGCGCGCGCCATCCTCGGCGCGTTTCTCTTCCGCAAGGACGACGTCTACAAGAAGGCTTCCGTGCTCTCCGGCGGTGAGAAATCACGGCTCGCCCTGGCCCGCATCCTCGTCAAGCCGCCCAATCTGCTCCTGATGGATGAGCCGACGACGCATCTGGACATCGCCTCGATCGACGCGCTCGTCACCGCCCTGCAGGCTTACGAAGGCACTTTTATCTTCATCAGCCACGACGTTTATTTCATCCGCGCCCTCGCGCTCAACGTCCTCCACGTCCACTCCGGCCGCCTCACGACGTACGCCGGCGATTACGACTACTACCTCGACAAGTCGAAGGCCACGAACGAGCGGGCCGCCCTCACCGCCGGCTTCACGGACGCGCGGCCCAAGCAACAGGTCGCCGTGGCCAACGCGCCCGAGATGGCGACGGCCTCCCGGTCGCAGTCCAAGGAAGAGCAACGCGCCCGCGCCGCCGCCATCAAGAAGCTCCACATCGAGGTCAGCCGGCTCGAGGAGGAAGTGTCGAAGCTCGAGGCGAAGCAGAACGATCTGACGGCCGCGCTCGAGGCGCCCGAAACCTACAACGAGCCCGGCAAGGCCCAGCATTTCAACCGCGAGCTCAGCGTGATCGTGGATCAACTCACCACGGCAACCGCCGAGTGGGAACAAGCGGCCTCGCAACTGGCTGAGCTGGAAAAGCAGTAGGCGGGACGGGAAATGGTCTTGAAGCTCATCCAAAGACCTACTGCTTCACGATTCACGCCATGTCTCCGTTCAGGGCGTTAACCAGGTCTTGAGCGCTGGCTTGTAGTCCCGGCTTCAGCCGGAAGAAACGCGCGCCTCGGCGCCTGAAGACGGGACTACAAACGAAAGACGGCCCGGAGCGCCGTGTCTAATGGTACCGGTTCAAGTAAAAGTTCCACCGCCGATAACCGGCGCGGCGGGCCTCGATGAGTTCGAAACCCAGCGGACGCAACTGCGCCAACGTTCCTTCCCATCGCGCCGGCTCCTGCCAGTCCAACTCCTCGTCGACCGGCCGGTGTTGGCACCAGCGGGTACCCGCCCGCTCCGTGCGCAAGGCCGGCAGCCGGATGCGACCCTGCTCCGCCAGTTTCAACAGCAGGCTGCGCGCCGCAAAATCCTTCAACCGTCCTTTCCCGTCCCGCCACTCCCACTTCGCACACAGTTCCCGCGCGATCTCCTTGCGACTCAAGTTAGACACTTACGCTCGGGCGTTTTGCGCGTGACAGTGCGGCAGCCTGCGAGCAGCCCACGGAAGCTTATCCTCGTGACGCAGGGCGTTTTCACCCATCCCCACCTCGCGCGAGTTGCGGGTCGCCTTCCGGGTAGCCCGTCGCATCGTTTCTGCCCAGCATATGAACGCCTTCCCCATGCTGGCATCACTCACTCGCACGCTGGCATTGGTGACCCTGCTGGCTGCCGCGCAGCCGAATTTCGCCCAACGCTCGACGGTTCCCACCCGACTCCCCCACGAAGACCTCAACGAGGCTGCCGTCCGCACGCGCCCGGGCATGCGGCCCGGCGCAAACCTGCTGCACAGCGGGTGGGGCGTTACGCCCGCCGACCAACACATCCGCGTGAGCGACATGGTGCTCAAGCTGATCGTCTCCCCCGACCAGCAGCAACTCGTCGCCGTGAGCGGCGGTTTCAACGACACCGGGTTGACCCTGCTCGACATCAAGACACACGAGGTTGCGCAGTTTCTGCCCCTGAAGAAATCGTGGAACGGCGTCGCCTTCAGCGGTGACGGCCAACGGATTTTCGTCAGCGGGGGCGACCTGGGCGTGATCCACGTTTTCACCTATGCCGAGGGCCGCGCCACGCCAGCCGCCGCAGCCAAGCCCACGGTGTCCGACGGCGGAGCGGTGTTTCTCGCCGGAATCGCCGCCCATCCAACCACCGGACGCGTCTACGTCTGCAACGAGGCCAATCATCAGGTCTGGGTTCTGCATCCGGAAACCCTCGCCCTCGAAACCGTGATCCCGGTCGGGCAGCATCCCCATTCGTGCCTGTTCGGCGCCGACAAAAAGCACCTCTACGTCACGAACTGGGGCAGCCGCACTGTCAGCATCATCGACACCGCCACTCACCGTCGCGTCCGCGACGTCACCGTGGGCATCCGGCCCAACGATCTCACGCTGGCGCCGGATGGGCGGCTGTTCGTGGCCTGCGCCGGCGACAACACCGTTCACGTGATCACCACCGACAAGCTGGAGAAGCTCGGCGAGCCCGCGAGCCCGGCGCGCCGGCTTTGGGAAGGCACGCGAGAGATCCTCTCCACGGCTCTCTATCCGGAACCGCTGGAGGGCAGTACGCCGAGCAGCGTTGCCGTGTCGCCCGATGGCGCGACTCTGTTCGTGGCAAACTCGGACAACAACAACGTGATGGTGGTCGACATCTCCCACCGGCTGGCGGAGGAGACGCGCGTGCGCGGCGACATGGTGTCGAGGGTCGACGGCTTCATTCCCGTTGGCTGGTATCCGACAGCCGTCGCCGTGAGCCCCGACAACCAGACGCTGTTCGTTGCCAACGGCAAGGGGCTGGTCTCGCGTGCGAACTACCCGGCCCGGGCAGCCAATCCCCACGCACCGTTCAAATCGGTGCCATTCGACTACATCGGCCGCACGCTGGAGGGCTCGCTCTCGGCCATCGCGCGACCGGACAGCCGGCAGATGGCCGCGTATACCGCCCAGGTGCGCAAAAACTCCCCGTACACGCCCGATTCCCTGCGCCGGGCGCCCCTGGCGAGCGACTCGATCATCCCCGCCCGGGTCGGCGATCCGTGCCCGATCAAGTACGTGCTCTACATCATCAAGGAGAACCGCACGTACGATCAGGTCCTCGGCGACTTGCGCGACGCCGCCGGCAAACCACTCGGCAATGGCGATCCCCATCTCGCCATTTTCGGCGAAAAGGTGACACCCAATCATCATCAACTGGCCCGCGAATACGTGCTCCTCGACAACCTCTATTCCAACAGCGAGGTCAGCGTCGACGGTCACAGTTGGTGCGACGCTGCCATCGCGACCGACTTCAATCAGCGCTCGTGGATCGTGGGCTACTCGGGGCACGGCAAGCTGCCCGGCAACGAGGAAATGGAAAACCCCGCCAACGGCTATCTCTGGGATCTGTGCCGCCGCCACGGGGTCAGCTACAAGAATTACGGCGAAGGCGCCCAGCGTGTACCGTCGGCCAACCGGGGCCGGTGGGCCGACTGGCACGACGCGCGCGACATGGACCTCGTCGACTCCTGGCTCGATGATTTCAAATTGGCGGAGCAAACCGGCGTGCTGCCGCGCTTCACCATCATGTCGCTCGGCGAAAACCACACCTACGGCACCGCGCCGGGCAAGTTCACGCCGAATGCCTGCGTCGGGAGCAACGACCTCGGCCTCGCCAAAATTGTCGCCGCGGTCTCGCGCAGCACGTTCTGGCCGGAGATGGCAATCTTTGTGATCGAGGACGACACGCAGAACGGCCCGGACCACATCGACGCCCACCGCACGGTCGGATTCGTGCTCAGCCCGTATGTGAAACGCGGTTACGTCGACTCCACCCTCTACACCACGGCAAGCATGATCCGCACCATGGAGCTGATCCTCGGGCTGCCGCCCCTGACCCAATACGACGCCGCCGCCACGCCGATGTTCAATTGCTTCCAGCGCCAGGCCGTCATCACCCCCTACGAGATCATCATGCCCCAGGTGGACCTGATGGAGAAAAATACCACGAAATCCGCCTTCTGGCGCGAATCGTCACGCATGAACTTCACCAGCTTCGACCGCGCCCCCGAGGACGAGTTGAATCGCATCCTTTGGTATGTCGCCAAGGGTGACATCCCTTACCCGACACCGATTCACCGCGCCCTCTTTGTCCGCTAGCGGCGATGCGATTCCGAGGCGGGCCGGCGACTTGCATTTTTGTTCAAGTCCCGGTCAAGCCTGGCTACTGACTGGCCGGAGGATGTCGGTCGGCGTTGACGCAAATCGGCGTGCGCCGCAACGAAGGACCATGTCATCCCGGTTCTTCTACGGTTCTGGTGCGCAGCCCATCCGCCGGTGGCAGGCGGCACAGATCCTCACCCTTGGTCTTGCCCTTTTCGTCGCCCTCGGCACCAGCCGCCTGGCGGCGAGCCCGACCGCCAGCGCGGATCGCGCGAGCACCGCAATCACGATCGCGGTCACCGGCGACATTGCGCCGACGGGGGCGAAAATGGTGTCGGACGCGATTCTGGCGCGCCCTGAGGTTGCGGCGGTGCTGCTGGCCGGAGACACGAACAACGCGACGCCGACCCCGCTGGAAAGCTACCAGCGGCTGTACGCCGGCACGTTCGACCGGTTTCGGGAGAAGATTTTCCCCGCCCCAGGAAACCACGATCGTTATTCGGAACCGCTGTTCAGCGCCTATCGCGCGTTCTGGGGGCCGGCCGCGCGCGGTCCCGAAATGCACTACAGCTTCGAGCTGGGTGGCTGGCATGTGGTGAGCCTCGACAGTTACACCTTCACGCTCGGAGGCGCGGCGGCCGCGGCGCAACTGCAGTGGTTGCGGACGGATCTCGCCGCCCATCGCGGGCGGCCGGCGATCGTGTATTGGCATCACCCCTACTTCTCGCGGGCCAAACACAACGGGAACGCGAAGATGCAGCCCCTTTGGGAGGCGATTTACGCCCACGGCCCGGCCCTGGTATTCAACGGCCACAACCACGTGTACGAGCGTTTCGGACCGCTCGACACAATCGGTCGTCCGGTGGCGGAGAACCGCGGCATCCAGCAATTCCAGATCAGCCCCGGCGGAGGCACTCCCGTCGATAACGAAAACAGCACCGAAGGCCCGGCCTCGGAGAAGTTCCACGGCGGCACCCACCACGTGGGTTTCTTCACCCTCCACGCGGATGGCGGGTATTCGTTTGTCGTGCAGGGCATCACCGGCAAAGGTGTGACGACCGTCGTCGACCGCGGCGCGGGCAATCTGCTCGGCGGCCCGCCCCCGAGAGTGGAATGAGGGCGTTGCAGGCTTTCCGGAAAGCGATTGGGGCAGCCATAGTCGGGACTACGATACCTCGCTACGATACGCCCTTGCGCTTGGCGCGGCGGAGTCGCCGCCAAGGGGCGCCGAGCAATAGACGCAAGAGGCTGCTGCGGCTGATGCGCGGTTTGAGCGTTTTGGCGTCCCTTGGCTTCGGCCAACTCCCCACGAGACGGACAGAACCTGCAGGACCACCGCGCAAGGGCGGCAAGAATAGATTCCTGCGAGGTCTTATTGCGGCCGTTTGAACTTCGGCATTTAGGATCATCGCATCAATGCCGAATACGAACCGGTGCCAGCCTTTCCTGATGAAAATCATACCATCCATCTTCGCACTGTTGCTGGTGGCCGGAACGCCGGTCTCTGGTGTTGCCCAGGAGCCCAACCGACTCTCCCCCGCGGAGGTAAAAGAAGGTTGGATACTTCTCTTCAACGGACGGGATCTCGGCAACTGGCACCGCTATGGCACCCCCGGCCTGCCGATGGACGGCTGGTCCGTCCGCGACGGCGAAATCTCCAAGCATTCGGATGGAAAGGTCCACCTCGTCGAGAACGGGGTCTACACCGACTTTGAATTGGTCGTCGAGTGGAAGGTCGATGGTGGCGTCAACTGTGGCATCAACCTGCGAATCCAAGAAAAGGCGAAGAATCCATGGGAAGAGGCCATCAAGTATCAGATCAGTTCCAAGGACGCTGAACTGGCGTTGACGCGCGGCCCGACCTTCCTGTCAGGAGGACATCACCAGAAATACGCCCCGCTGCCCGGAGATGTCTCGCACTCGCATGGGCAATGGAACACCGCCCGAATCTTCGTGAAGGGGATGCGCTATGTTTTCTACCTGAACGAAATCAAGACCCTGGACTTCGATCCCTCGGAGAGCTTCATCGAGAAATGGCCGGCCCTGGGCAAAAGCATTCGCGGACACATCGGCCTGCAGGATCACGCCCCGGCACATGCCCGCGCTTGGTTTCGGAACATCAAGCTCCGCCCCATTACGGGCGATGACAACCAGCCGCCCCGGGTCAGCCTTGTGGTGCCACGCGACCCACTCAGCCGCGGCGCGGAGGTCCCGCTCGAGGTGCGCGGGGTGGACTTGGAGGGAGGCGTGACTCTCGCGCTCTATGCCGACCACGAAAAGCTCGGCGAAAGCCAGACCAGCCCCTGGGTCTATCACTGGCAAAACGCGCCGGTGGGGACACATCTCATTCGCGCCTTTGCGACCGATCAAGCTGGAGCCAGGTCGGAAACCACGCGGGAAATCAACGTAGGCGGCTCCGCCACCAGCGCGACCCGCCCACCCAGTATCCGATGAACTGCGGTGGTTCCGCGTATGCCGTAAGAGGCATAGTGGCCCCGCACCTTCGCGCTCATCTGACGATGCTGCAACACCATGGGTTCATGGCGGTTCTCCATGCCCGTGGGGACCGGCCGTGGTTGGGATTACAATTTCCCGTGAACAACAGACCTCGAAGCCGAATCCTTCAACTCCGACGCCATGACCAAGCCCAAGATACTCATCGTCGAGGATGAGTCGCTGGTGGCCCGGGGTATTCACCAGCAGCTGCTGGAACTGGGTTGCGAGCCGGTGGCCGAAACCCGCAGGGCCGAAGACGCGATCCTGCTCGCCGGGCAATTGCAGCCCGACCTCGTGTTGATCGATATTCACTTGGCCGGAGAGATGGATGGCATTGCCGCCGCCCAGGTCATTCGCGAGCGCTGCTCCATCCCGATAGTTTTTCTGACGGCGCTGGCAGGTGATTCGATCATGAATCAGACCAACCTCGCCGAACCGTTTGGTTATATTGATTGTAAACGATATCGCCACAGGCCGACTTTGGTCGAGAACTTCTCCTATGAGAGCACCACTATTCATCATCATCATTCAGTGCCTCGGGGTTATAAACTGCGCCGCGCTGGATCTGGTGCGGGATGGCAAACCGGTCGCCATCATCGTGAGTGCGGTGGCCCTGGCGGAGGAGTCGCAAGCGGTGAAGGGCCGGGTGTTCAAGAAGAAGGCTGGCGCGGAGTCGGATGAGGCGCTGGCAGTACGTACCCTCGTGGAGTGGGTGAAGAAGATCACGGATGTGGAGTTGCCGGTTGCTGACAAGGCGGCGAATGGTGTCCCGGCGATTCATGTCGGAAAGGCCGCAATGGCGGCGGGCTTGAAGCTGGAGGACATCGTGAGTGCGAGTCGGGAAGGCATGCGGATCGTGGCGGATGAGAAGCGCGTGCTCATTGGCGGGCAGAGTGAAGCGGCGACGCTGAAGGCGGTGTGCCGGTTCCTGGAGGAACTGGGCTGCCGATACCTCATGGATGGGCCGCTGGGAGAGGTTTTCCCGCGTGCGACGACGCTTTCAATCAAGCCGGTGAACATCACGGAGACGCCGGGTTTGCAGTGGCGCAATCCGAAGGGGCCGGCATGGACGGCGCGGCTGTGGAAAGCTTGGAATGGGGCCGGCGGCACACCGTTCGAGCATTCGCATGTCTGGGGCAGCTATGTGACGCCAGCCGACTTTGAGGTGCATCCGGAGTTTTTTGCGATGGGCTCCGACGGGCAGCGCAAGAACAATGGCTGGCTCTGCACATCGAATCCCGGCCTGCGCGAGCATTTTGCGGCCAACGTCATCAAAGCCATCGAGAGTGGAAAATTGAACCCCTCGCTCTCGCCCACAGATGGACGCGCGTATTGCCAGTGCGAGCCCTGCAAGGTGCAGGATGACCCGGAGGCCAGGGAGCCTTCGAGCGGCACCGTGGCCGTGACGAATCGTTATCTGGATTTCTTTGACTGGATCGGCAGGCGCGTGGCCAAAACGCATCCGCAGTCCGTGCTGAGCTTCTATTGCTATGCAGACTACACCCAGCCGCCGACGGTTCAGCGCAAGCTCGCCCCCAACCTGTGCGCCATGATCGCGCCGATCCGCTACTGCCGCCTGCACCCGATCGGGCATCCCGGTTGTGCCTCGCGGGAGCAGCAGGTAACGATGACGGAAGGCTGGGCGGCGGTGGCGAGCCGGCTCGGCTACTACAACTACATGTATAACCTCGCCGACGCCACGCTGCCGATGTTCAAGTTCAGCGCATGCCAGAAGGAGTTCCCGTATTTCGCCGGGCGGGGCTTGTCCTACATGACCATCGAGGTGCTTTCCAACTGGCACATCTACGGCCCGCAGATTTATTTGAGTGTACGCCTCGCGTATAATCCGCACGCCGATGCGGCGGCGATCATGGAGGACTACTGGCTGAAGTTTTACGGGCCCAAGGCGGCTCCGCTCATGCAGGCGTATTGGATGGGCATCGACGCGGCCCAGCAGCAGCTCAAGACACACGCGGGCAGTTTCTTTGGTCTGGCGCAGATCT
>JBIJCX010000650.1:0-2783 GCA_044344465.1 Opitutaceae bacterium | reverse complement strand
GAACGCGGGAAACGGCTGGCGCAGGGTGCGGCGTTTTCTCTCTTTCGGGCCTATAGCTCAACGGTTAGAGCAGAGGACTCATAATCACTTGGTCAAGGAGCCTTTTTTCATAGGTAAAGCGCCATCGGACTAGGGCCTGCTTTGCCGTTTCTTTGCCGTTTTTCCGGCCTCATCAGGAGTTGGGCACCGACCAAGAGCCGAAATCGGCGGCCCCAAATCTCACCGCCGAAAGTACGCCGCCCGTGTGCATGGTGGTTCCAAGAGGCCTCCCCCCCCACCGTGTCGAGCGTTGGTTGCCGACTGGCCTGCGGAACTGATTTGAGCGTGGCTGGGAAGCTCCTTCGTCAACTTCAAATGGTCAGTGAAGCCCCGAAGCTCTGGTGCCACACCATCTCCGCTGCCTCACCTCAAGCCGCCCAGTCCCGCGTGCGGATTGCCGGCGCTCCCGAGTATAACCACGACCATCTTCGAATCAGACTTTGATGAACATGAACAACAAGAACACGACCCTGTCGCGACCAGAACTCATGGAGATGGTCTGGTCCAAGCCCACGACCCGGATTGCCGCCGAGTATGGCGTTCCCGTCACCTCCGTGATCTTGGCGTGTGCCCACTTGAATGTTCCCCGCCCACGGGCCGGTCACTGGTCCGCGGTGAAATTCGGCACCGCTCCCTCGCGACCACCGTTGCCTCCCATCGCGGCCGGACAACCTCAGTCCACCGCGCTAGCCGAATGGGGCCGGCGTAATAGGAAACGAGTGCCGCGTGTCACCGCGAGCGCCCCACCGCCCGCGGCAGAACCGCCCGTCGTCGAAAAAGGCCCCTTGCACGCGGTCGCAGCGAAGACCCTGGCCGCCTATCGCGGTGCAGAAACGGACCGCAAATATGGGCTGCTAAACGCGAAAACAGCGAAACCGCACCTGCGGTTGGCGGTTCGACCCGAGTCGTTGGATCGCGCGGTTGGACTCGTCAGCCGCTTGCTGACCAAGTTGGAGCAAAAGGGATTTACCTTCGTCTCTGACGAAAAGCGCCCGGACCATATCAACACAGTCTTTGCGGCCACGAAAACCGAAGTTGATTGGTATGTGCAGGAGCTGCAGGAGCGCTACCAGCGTGAACTCAAACCGGAAGAGAAAGACCGTTCATGGATTTGGGATCAATGGCGGTACCGTCCACTTGGTCGCCTGCGAATCGCGATTGCCGAATACCATCCCATCAAGGGCGCCGCCCAGAGTTGGGGTGACGGTAAGAACCAAAAGCTCGATGGGAAGCTGGATGAAATCGCGGAAGGCTTCGTGGTTTTCACCCAGGGGAAACACGCCGCCGATTTGGCGTCGGAACAAAGACGGCGAGAGTGGGCAGAGGAAAGTCGCCTGCGCGAGGAGCGCGAGGCGTGGCAAAAGGCCGAGGAAAAGAGGCGTGACGTATTTAAGGAGGCAGCCACACAGTGGGAAGCGGCGCAAGAGCTGCAGGCGTTTCGGGAGGCGTGTGAGGGAACGCTGCGGTCAAAGTTGCCTGCGGGTGGTGAGCTTTCATTGCGTGCGACGAAATGGCTCGCCTGGGCAGACGACGTGGTGAACGCAATGGATCCATTGCGCGGAAATTTCCTGCCGCGAGCGGTCCTTGAGGGGCAAATGCGTGAGTTGAGCCCAGCGCAGTTGGCCTCGCTGCGAGCATCTGCGCATACGATACGGGTCTTGTTCGACGACGTTGTTTCCTGGCTCGTCAAGGCCGCCGCGAAGGATCCGAGCGCCACCATCATCGAACTCGTTGAACAGATCACGGCCGTCGCCAGCTACCGCAGCAAAGTAGCGGGCGAATCAGAATACTACGCTTGGCTCCGGACACCCACCGCCGCCCTCGAGGGCCGGCCTCCGCTCGAGTGGCTTGCCCAGGGACACATCCAGGTCGTTGCCAAATATGTTGCCCCCACCGTTTCCGGGAAATTGCCGTAGTCCACAAATGCCGAAAAATCGCCGCGCGGGATTGCTGGCATTTTCGTTGGCAAGCCAGAGGCGGGCTCCGGTCGCCAAGAAGGCGATTTCCAGAAAACGAAAGAATCTTTCGCTCCCCCCTTGAATTCTTTCCTGGAACATCCGTTGTAACTCTTCAGTCACTCAATCGTCTTCCTGCCACTTCACATGAAATCCGCACAATTTATACGACTCTCCGCCTTCCGGCTAACCGGACGGCATTCGTTGTGTGCGGCGATTCGTCCGCAGCCGACGACATCGGAGATGCGCAGCGAATCAGGTCGTAATTGGCCCGATTACGCGCAGCTCCTTGGAAGTGGTGTCACCTAACGACCGGGCTCATCGAAGCCCACCGCGAGGCCCACTTCCGCCCGGAAGTGGGTTTTTTTGTGCCCCGAGTGGGCCGCTTCCGGGAACGAGTGCGAACTCTTTTCCATATTCCATAAGCGGCTTCATCGCTGAGCCCAGCCAATCAGCCCAACGTCCGCGTGCAAATCCTGCGGCCGTCCAAACCGGCAGACTCTGTCTGTCGAGAGGGACGACGGTGTGAGTTCTTTTTTGCGACGGAGCGCGCCACGCGATGCGGGCAGCGCTCCGAATAGATCGCAGGACCGCTACGGCGGTGCTGCACCAACGCGCGGTGCGCCTGATGGCGTCAAACGGCGATGCCGGCCGCGCGTTCTTCTTTTCGCCCGTTTGTATTACCAGCTAGATCGCCGCGTTTTCACCGCGGAGGACCGGGGGCAGCACCCGGACGGGCGACCATTTTCCTTAAGGAAGCGCCGGCTCTCGATCCGAGGCCGGGGAACG
>JBIJCX010000313.1:0-10116 GCA_044344465.1 Opitutaceae bacterium | reverse complement strand
GCCGACGTTGCCATCCGCCATGTTGCCGAAGGTGTCGCTCGCCACGACGTTTTTGACGTTCGGTGCCTCCTTCTGGAGGGTCACGGCCAGGGCGTTGCCCTCGCGCCGGCCTTCGACGGTGAAGGCGCTGAGCTTGTAGATTTCCGCGGTGAGCGGGAAATTTCGAACCACGACCTGGCCCGGGGCCAGCGCAACGGTGGCCCGTTGCGGGTCGAGGCCGGTGTAGGAGGCCGTGATCGTATATTCAGCCGGAGGCAGGCTCAGGGAGTATCTTCCCTGCCGGTCGGTCAGCACGAACCGATCGCCGTCCGCCACGCCGACCCGGGCGCCTTCGAGATAGGCACCGGTCGCTTCGTTGGAGATCTGGCCGGAGAGGGTGCCCGGCGTTGGCGCGGCGCTGCCGTCCGCGGCCTGGGCGATGGGCACCGCGAGGCCCAGTCCAAGCAGGGCGCGAAAGACGGCGAAGGGGGATTTCTTCTTCATGGAGGTGTTGGGTGGTTCGGTGATAGGCGGCAAATAGTCTCAGGAATCCAGACCTGCGGGGCAAGGCTGGGCGCGGCTTGAGGAAACCTGGTGAGACCAAAGGAGCGCGGGCACTCCTGCCCTCAACGTGAGTTTCGCCCGGCCCACGCAGGAGTGCCCGCGTTCCTGCCGATCGAATCTGGCGCCAAAGGGGCCAGCGTGATTCCACGGCAGGTCAGGAGCGAGGCCGAGGTTGAGCTGCGCCATAAAGAGGTGGCGTTGCTCGCCCCGGAGACGCCGGCGTTGCGCGGCTGGCCGCCCCTGCGGGTGTGGGCGATTTATCTGCGGGAGAATCCGCCGCCGGATGCTACCGCGGTGCACTGTAGTGGGCAAAGTGCAGGGCCAGCTAGCCGTTCAGCGTCCAGCCGGCCCGATACTCGCGCCCGAGCAGGGCGTTGGCCTCCAGGCGATTGGTAACGCGGCCGCCGGCTCCATCGTACTCGAGACGTTCGCCGGCCCGGTAGGCGACGAGCCCGAGCGCCATCTGTTCCGTCATGAAGCCGTTGTAATCGAAATTACATGACGTCTTCAGGTTGCCTTTGCAGGCATCGCGCCATTCCTGCTGGAAGTTGGCCGCGGGCGGCGCGACCTCCTCCTTCGATGGCGAGCGGTAGTAGCTCATGTCGGCGTCGTCTCCCACCGGCAGCAGCATCCGCGAGGTGAAATCGGCAACCAAGATCCCCTTCGATCCCTTGAACATCGCCCCGTGTCCGATCTTGTTCAAGTCAATCGCCGGATTCGGTCGTGTCGGCAGATGGCCGCCTTGATACCAGCTCACGCGGATGGGCGGGCGCCAGTCGTTGGCGGGGTGTTCGAAGTGGGCGGTGAGCTCGACGGGAGTGACCTCGGGATTGTACGGCTCTCCGCTGGCCTCGATCGCGGTGGGCGAGCCGGCGTCGATCACGTTCCAAACGATATCCATCGTGTGATTGCCCATGTCGCCCACCTGGCCGCCTCCGAAGTCCCAATACATATTCCACTGCAGGCAATTCGCCCCGGGGGTGGTGCTGGAGAAATAACCGGGGTTGTAGGGATGGTGGGGCGATGGCCCGATCCAGAGATCGTAGTTCAGGTTCTCCGGCGGCGAGCCTGCAGCCGGAAGGTACCCCGGCCGGCGCAACTGCCTGTTGCCCCAGGCGAACGCCGCCCGAAGCTCACCGATTGCCCCGCCCCGGATTAGCTCGCGCAATCGGGCAAAGTTCGGATTCGCATGCCGGTGCGTTCCGGCCTGGGTGGCGAGCTTGTGCCTGTTCTCCCGGTATTTTGCGCGGACGAGCCGGCACTCCTCCACGCTCATTGCGATCGGCTTTTCCATGAAGACGTGGAGGCCACGGTTCATCGCCCAGATGGCGATGTGTGCATGGTGGTGATCGGGAGTACAGCAAAGCACGGCATCGAGATCCTTGCGTTCGAGGCACTTCCTCCAATCGACGTAGGTCGTCGCCCGCGGAAACCGCTCCAATGCGCCGGGGAAACGTGCCTCGTTGACGTCGCACAGGGCGACCACGTTTTCGTTCGCCAGCCCGTCGTAGTGCGCAAGCGCCCGGCCCCACGTGCCGATCAGGGCGATGTTGAGCTTGTTGCTGGGAGCGTTGCGTCCGAAGAGGGTGCCGCTCGGCAGGATCAGCAGTCCGGTACCGGCGGTGGTGGCGGTTTGGAGGAAACGGCGGCGGTTCATGGGGGCGAGATCAGGAGTTTTTCAGAGCTGTAACCAAACATTCCTGGAAACCCGCGGGGCCTTTGAAGACGTGCGGCGCGCCGCTGACTATTTGGCGCGGAGCTCGTTCGAGGGAATCTTGGGCAGTGGCGCAGGAACGCTTTTGATCCACGAGGTCAGCTCGTCGAGCAACTCATCGCGCTGGCTCGGGTGGCTGGAAGCAAGGTCCGTTCTTTCGCCGGGATCATCGGTGATGTGGTAAAGTTCCACCGAGCGGTTGGTGGCGATTCTGCCGCGCTTGCCGTCGAGCAGCCACTCCTCATGAAAGAGATGCAGCTTCCAGTCGCCCTTCCGGATGACGCTGACGGGCCGGGTGCGGAAAACCGGATCTCGTCCACGTGGCACCGGGCCATCAAGATAACCTGGGAAGTGCCAAAAGACCGCGTCGCGCCGCAGGGCGCCTGTCTGGTGGAGCAGGGGCAGCAGGCTTTCACCATCGAGTGGGGAGGAAGGTGCGGGTGCGCGCGCCACCGCAAGAAACGTGGGATAGAAATCCAGGTTCACGACCGGTACATCACACGTTTGACCTGCCGCCACCACGCCCGGCCAGCGCACGATCATCGGGACCCGGATGCCGCCTTCGTAGTAGCCGCCTTTCTTGCCGCGCAAAGGCTCGTTCGACACATGGGTTCCGCCGTTATCGGAGGTGAAGATGACGAGCGTGTTCCTCTCGAGGCCCAGCGTCCTGAGCTTTTCCAGCACCGTTCCGACCCCTGTATCCAGCTCATGAAGACAGGCGGCCAGGCCCGGATTGTCATGTGCCAGTCGTCCCGATGGTTTGCCTTTGAAGCGCGTCAGCGTCTGGGCGCGGGCCTGCAGTTCCGCATGGACCGCGTAATGCGCAATGTAGGCAAAAAACGGCTGTCCACGGTTCGCCTCGATAAAGGCGCACGCGGCCTTGGTAATGGAGAAGATGGCCTTGGGGTCTTGCGGGTTCTTGCTGTTGAGGCCGGGATATGAGTGCTCGATGACGTCGAACCCGGCGTGCTCCGACTTGCCGTCTTCGGAGCTTCTCATGTGGGCTTTGCCGAAAAGGCCGGTGGCATAACCCGCCGCCTTGAGCGACTCGCCCAGCATGACGGTGGCTGGCGGCACGTTGGGGCGATTCGGCACCGGCACCAAACGCATGAGGGCCCTTGGCCCCCGATCAGTCGAATTGACCGCATACACACCATGCCGCGGCGTATATTGACCGGAAAACATGCACGCCCGGCTCGGCTGGCAGTTTCCTGCCGAGGCATAGGCCTGGCGAAACACCATGCCCTCGCGGGCGAGCCGGTCGAGATGCGGGGTCTCGAGGAAGTCGGAGCCGGAGAAACCGGTCTCCTGCCAGCCGAGATCATCCGCGAAGATGAGAACGATGTTTGGCGGCACGCGAGGCGCGCCTTCGCCGGCAGCTTGCAGCGCGGCCACCAGTGGGAGAAGCAGGAGGAGAGTGGACCGCATCTCGATTTACTAAAACGATCCCTTCACGCCGACGCTGAACGGTGTGCCGAACTCGCGCACGTTGTAGAGCCGGGCGTAGTCAGGCGTCTGCGAACCCTCGCGGTAGGTGCGATAGGTCATCCTGTCGAGGACGTCGCGCGCATTGAAAAACAGGGAGAGGTTTGGGCGGAGGCTGTAGCTGAAATTCACATCGCAAGTCGTCCGGGAGGGCCAGTATTCCCGCGCGTCCGGGCCAAAGTCGGCAAAGGGCCCCCGGTCCTGCTTGCCGCGATAATTCCACTTGGCCCCGATCATCACCTTCTTGCGGGTGAAGGTGAGGCCCCAGTTCGCGCTCAAGGGCAGGAAACCGCTGAAGTTCGCGTCGCGGTCGCCTTTGAGCTTGAGCTTGGTGAAGTTGGCAAAGGCTTTGAAATACTGCCCCCAGTTGCCCAGGCCGTGCAGCGTCTGGTTGGCGCTGAGTTCCAAGCCGGAGACGCTGGCGCGAGTGGCGAGGTTGTAGGTCGAATTGACCTGCCAACCCAGATACTGGTCGTCCAACTCGAGCGTCCGCAGATCCTCAGCCGTCGCCATTTTTGCAAATACACCGAAGAAGTCCTGGATCCGCTTGTGAAAGACGCTCGCCCCAAACAGCCCGCCCCGGCTGGTATAATACTCCACGGACGCATCGTAGTTGTCCGCGGTCCAGGGCCTGAGCGCCGTGTTGCGGATCGTGATGGTGCCCAACGCCACCCCCGGATCGGGCTCCTCCTCGAAATCCCCCTCGTTCACGACCGCCCGGGGAATGATGTCCGTGAAATTCGGGCGACCATAGGTCCTCGCGTAGGCCGCCCTGACCAGAAATTTATCGGTCGCATTGTAAGTTAGATGCAGGCTGGGGTAGTAACCGTCGTAGGAGCGGTTCGCGACATAGCCCCGCTCCGTGTAGATGAGCCGGACCTCCTGCATGGAGCCCACGGCCCCGGCTTCCGGTTTGCGGATCCGCGCTCCGGATGCGTTGCGCGCGAAGCTACCGTCCGGGTTGCGGACGTAGACCGCGTTGACGTCCTGCAGGAGACCCTTTCCGCCCGTGGATGTTTTCTCGTAGCGCATGCCGGTCAGGATGTTCAGCCGACCGGAAAAGAGCCGCGCCTCCGGCTGCAGATAGAGCGCCTCCACCCTTTCGTCGACGTACTCGGAAAGGGTGCGTCGGTTGATCTCCTCCGTCACCAACTGCGCCGGAGTCATGGTGAAGAGCGCAGGATTCTGCTGCCAGGCCCGGAACGCGGTATGGGGTGACAACTGTGGGATCCGGCGGCTGGTGTTGCCGAAATTGAATGGCTTTCTCTGGACCTCGTACACTTGCGCCACGTAAGGCGCCGAAGACTGGTCTCCATTGGGCCCCTGGTAAGTAAAGACCTTCGCCGCCATGTCGGGAAGGTCGCGTGCCTCCGTTCGGACCGAACCGCCGACCTGCAGCGATGCGGGGAAGCGAAGAAAGCCGAGGCGCCTCTTGATATCGCCGCTCCACGTGTCGAGGCTCACGCGAATGTTGGCTGGCGGCTCGATTCTCGCGGCCGTGAGGTTGAAGTTGGCCGGATCGTAGGGGTCGATTTCCTGGTTGTTGTTGTTGAGGACCCGGACGCGACCTGGTCTTCCGGTCGACGGGTCGATATCGAGGAATTCCACCCGGACGGGGAATTTCGTCGCCGCCGTGACGCCGGCGAAGGCGCCGCGTTCAGCGTTGCGAAACCACGCCCGAGCCCGGGAGACGCTGCCGGTCACGTTGACCATCCAATCGCCATCATCCAGCCGGTAGCGGAAGTTGCCGACACTGTTCACCTGCGTCCGATTCCAATGGGTTTGATTGTACTGAAAGCTTCCCCGGCCCGTGGCTCCGATCGTGTAAGTGTCTCTATAACTGAGGGGCACTCCGCCGGCGATGGAGGGGCTGCCATTGGTGCCGGCGTTGATCGTCACGTTGCTATCGCCCCAGACCATGCGGTTGAAGTTGGTCATGAAGCCGACCGACAGGGTCGAGTGGCGGGTGACGCGCCAGTCGGTCCGCCCCCCGAGTGAACTGCGGTAGCGGTACTGGGGTGCGTCGGTCAGCTGCCATTGGCCGAAAAACGGGGCCGCCGTCGAGGCGCCGGTGCCCGCCCCGGAGGTTCGATACGTCCTCGGGTCGACCAGTCGGTTGAAAAACGTATTGGAATGGGACCCGGTCAGCACGAACCCCAGTCGCTCGCTCACCGGCAGGGTGTAATCGAAGCTGAGTCCGGGATTGATCCGGTACTTGCGAGTCTCGGTGATGAACGGCTTTTTCTCCAGCGTGAGATGATTCAGGTTGCCCGTCATATTGACCTGGTAGCGAAACTCGGCCCGGGAGCGTTCAAAGGAATTCTTGCTGATCATGTTGACGGAACCGGCCATGGTGTCCGCTGCCGTGGAAGGGGTTGGAACCTTGGTGACCTCGACGCGGGAGTAGTTGTTAATGGAGAGGACGAGGTTGAATTCACGCCGGTTTCCCGACACCTGCGAAGTCGCCATCATCGCGCCATCGGCACTGATGGCCGTGAAGTTGGCTGGGAAGCCGCGCACGAAGATGGACTCGGATTCGAACTGCTCGCCACTCACCTGGATGCCGGGCATATACTTCAGGAAATCCGAAATACTGTTGCCTCCCACCACGTCGCCATACGCGTCGGTGGTCGCGACGTTCTTGATATTGGGAGCAAAGCGCTGCTCGTTGATCGCAATCGATTCGGCGTCGGTGTCCTTGCTGGCCATGACCTGAAACGGATCGAGTTGTACCGTGTCCTGCTGCCCCGGAGTGGTGAGGCTCGCCAGGCTTACGTCCCGCGTGACGCTGCCGCCCCCCGGTAGAGTGAGCGAAACCCGCTGGGGCTCGAGCCCGGTGAAGAACACTTCCAGGGTGACAGGCCCGCTGGGCACCTGGGCCAGGCGGAACCGTCCCGACTCATCGGTGAAAGTCATAAGGTCCGTCTGGGCAATGGAGACGCGGGCGTTGCTGATGTAACGGCCCGTGACGGCATTCTGCACGCGGCCCTCGATCGTGCCCACTCCAGCGTTCGAGTCAGGGCGGGCGTCCGCCGCATGCACCCTTTCGCTTGGAGAAAAGGTCAGAGCGAGCCAGGCGGTAAGAAGGGCGAAGGGTCTGGGTAGTTTCATTGCGGACGTAGGGGGCATATCGCCGGATGAAGGCGAAGGGGTTTTTTCGCGAACCGTGCCTGATTCGCGCGTGATGGCGTATCCACCGGTGACGGGGTGCCGCGCCGCCCGTAGCGGAGTATCGCGGAGGAGTTGCCCGAGCGCCTCGGATGGGGTGAGATTTCCCTCCACAGCACGGGTGAACTCCCCTCGGACCGCAGCGATGGAATAGAGCAAATCCAGGTCGGCCTGTTCAGAAAACTGTCGTAGCGCACGCTCCGCTTCACCGGCCGGAACATTGAACGCGCGCGCAGCTTCGGCTGGCGTGGCTTCCGCTGTCGCGGTGAACAAGGCAATCGCGATGAGAACAATGGCCAGAATAGGGGCGGGAGTGGACGGAAAGGCGGTGACAGAGCGGCGGCCGGCATGAAGGGCTCGAGTTTGATCGCGGTGTCCTTGGACGAACGGGCGTCGCAAAAACTCTATCGCTGCACGCAAAAAAATGTGAGGCCGGGAGACGCGGGGCGCGTGTGCGAGGGGACAAGGGCACTGCGCCCGTCTCCTGAGGTGACGACGCCCCAGTTGCCGAATGGGAACGCTGCGAGGCATCATTCCACCAATAAGAACGCACTTGGGCACTGACTCAATGTTCCGATGGAGGTGGCGCCGCTGGGGGGGGGCGCAAATCGGGTTCTGAGCGATCGGTCGGACGGTTTCGTTTGTAGTCCCGCCTTTAGGCGGTGAGTTGCGCGATTATTCCGGCTGAAGCCGGGACTACAAGCGAGCGCTCAAAACCTGATTTGCGGTGGCGCCGCTGGGGTCTGGCAACGTGAAGCTGTCGCTCAGCGCTCGAGCGCCGCAGCGGAGCGATTGACGTCGACGTTCCATTTGGTCCACGCCTCGCTCAGTTCCTGAACCAGCGCAGGTTCGTCGCCGGCTCGATCGGTCGTCTCGCCGGGATCATCGCCGAGATGAAAGAGTTCGGATTTCTGGCCCGTGACGCAGAGTTTCCATGGACCCCGACGAACCGCATGGCCGGAGCGAGCGCGCCAGAAGAGCGTGCGTTGAGGCAGGGTTTTGCCCTCGAGAAAGTGCGGTAGCAGGGTGACGCCGTCACAGGGTGTGCGTTCTACCTTGGGATCAGCGAGGCGGAGCAGGGTCGGCATCCAATCATTGCTATGCGTGAGGTTGTCGCTGACGCCGGGTCGAATGCGGCCCGGCCACGACACGATCAGCGGCACGCGATGCCCGCCTTCATAGATTTCGGTCTTCTGTCCGCGATAGATCCCGTTGCTGGAAATCTGCTGAAAGCCGGGGGCGTAATTAATGTACCCGCCATTGTCCGAGGTGAAGATCACCAGCGTGTTTTGCTCGAGCCCGAGGCGTCGCAACGTATCCATTACCCGGCCCACACTGCTGTCGAGTGACTCCAACATCGCCTGCACATGAGGCGCGACATTGGCGGGATCGGGAATGATGCCCCACTTGTCGCGAGAGTAGTTCATGCCTTTCCGGCGGTGCGGCGGATCGTTGGGACCTTGCCAGGGAAAGTGAATGGCCAGGTGCGGCAGGTAGAGAAAGAAGGGCTGGTTGCGATGCGACCTGATGAAATCGATGCTGTGCCGCGTAAGCAGGTCGGCGGTGTAGCCTTCCTCCATCGCGAGCTTCTCGTTGGCATACCAATCCTCCTTGCCGGAGCGATCGATGTGGGTGTGGTGATCACCATCGGCGCCCAACAGCCCACGAAACACATC
This sequence comes from Opitutaceae bacterium, assembly GCA_044344465.1. GTDB lineage: Bacteria > Verrucomicrobiota > Verrucomicrobiia > Opitutales > Opitutaceae > ER46. Next base: position 1,530 of record JBIJCX010000313.1, on the reverse strand, counting down.
GAATCCCTGCCGCGTGGGAATCATCGGCGCCTTGAAACCGAGATGCCATTTGCCGATGCAGGCGGTCGCATAGCCCCGCTCCTTCAGGACTTCCGCGATGGTGACAGCGGCGAGCGGCAGACCCACCTCGCGTTTGGGATTTTCTCCCAACGCGCCATCGAAGTCAGCGCCGAATCGTTGCGGATACAAACCCGTGAGCATGGATGCCCGCGTCGGGCTGCACATGGCGCCCGCGCTATGATAGTCCGTGAAGCGCAAGCCCCCCGCCGCCAGCGCATCAAGGTTAGGGGTGGGATTGCGCCTGCTCCCGTAGCAGCCGAGGTCGCCGTAGCCGACGTCGTCGGCAACGATCATGACGATGTTTGGAGGGGTCGCGCCGAGGGGCGGGCGGAGGGCAAGAACGAGAAGAAGGAGCAGACGATTCATTGCGCAAGGTTCGGGAGGCGCTGCGTGCCAAGGTTACGACGCGAGCAGTGCGGCAGATGGCGGTGACCTTAGACGAGCGAGCGCGGAAGAAGCTCTATGCGCCACGGCGGAAAAAAGTCCGACGGCGGCGATGAGGATTTCGCCTTCGACGCACCAGCTCGCGCGGTGGGGGCACCGCGCCCCCAGGGAGCCGGATGAGTGACGTTGTGAATAGCATGGAGCAGAACCGTGACCGCACGACGATGCCGGGCGCGCCACCGCTGGGGCCGGGTGATTCAGGGTCCGCGGCGACGGCGCAGGTACGTCGTGTCGCCGCGGCGCTCCGCAACGACATCGAAGCTTTGCTCCAGGAGGCTGATCAGCGTCTCGTAACGCTCAGGATGAAACGTTCCGCCGAACTTTTCTTCGCCCAACGTCGCGTCCTCGATGACGAGCCGGTGCCGGATGTAGCGATTGAATTCCGCGACGACGTCGGCCAGCGGCGTGGCTTCAAACATCAGCCGGCGTTCCTGCCAGGCGAGCGTCCGGGCGATTTGTTCGGGAGCGACCTCGGTCACGACCGCGGCGACAGCCGGGATGGCCTGGTCCAAGGGCACGCGCACCTGTTCGCCGGCCGACAGCACGGGGCCGTTCGCCGGCTGAGCGTCACGGGAGGGCGGAGAATTTCGCACGGGCAGGAGGCTGTCCGCGGCGGCGTTCTCGACCCGCACGCGGCCTTCCGTGACCAAGATATCGACGGCGCCGGTCCGGAGTCGGACGACAAATTCCGTGCCGACGGCACGCACCGCGACGCCCGAGGTTGCGACGAAGAACGGCCGGGCGGGATCCTTGGCGACGGTGAAACTGGCCTCGCCGCGGGTAAGTTGCACGCGTCTCTCACCCGGCGAAAAACGCACCGCCAGGTCGCTGTCGGTGTTCAGCCGCACGATCGAGCCATCGGGCAGTGCCAGCGTGCGCAGACCGCCAATCTCCGTCAAAGCAGTGAGTTGATACTCGCGAGCATCGTTGAGCGGCGAATGCCAGGTCAGAACCCCCCCGACGGCCAGAGCCGCTGCGGCCGCGAGCCAGCCGGCTGATCGCATGACCCACGGCCGCCGGACCCGG
>JBIJCX010000649.1:0-2800 GCA_044344465.1 Opitutaceae bacterium | reverse complement strand
CCGCCTGCGCACGCGGTAGCCCGATCAGCTCTGCGCCCCATGCCAATGAAAACCCTCGCCACCCTCATCCACGGAGCCGCCGCGGCCACGGTGCTTGCGACGGCGCTCCCGGCACAGCCGCAAAGCATCGAGGATCGCCTCAGGTTCCTCGAAACCTCGCTCACCGCGCTGCAGCAGGAAAACGCCGCGCTGCGCCAGCAAGTCGGTCGCGACGACAGGTCCACGGAGGCCGCCGTCGTCCGGGCCGCCGGACGGGAAACGTCGCTGCGCGTCGGCGGCGTCGTCCAGGGGCAGGGGGAATTTGGCGGCGCCGTCGACCCGCGCTACAACGGCGTGCGCGATCGCTTCTTTCTGCGCCGCGCCCGCCTCGCCGCCGCCGCCGGATTCGCCGAATACTTCGACTTCAGGATGGAAGCCGACTTCGGCGCCGGCGCGACCGCCGAGCGCACGGGGGTGACCACGCAAATCACCGATGTCTTTGTGAACTGGAACCGCTACAAGGCGGCCAACGTCAAATTCGGCCAGTTCAAGACTCCGTTCGGTTACGAGCAGCTCATCCCGGATCCGAAGGTGCTCACGGTCGAGCGTTCGCTGCCCAACGATCGATTGACGGACGGTCGCCAGGTCGGCCTCGGCGTGAATGGCTGCGTGGCCCAGGATCGGCTCAGCTACGCCGTCAGCGTCTTTAACGGTGCGGGCGTCAACAACAGTGCGAACGACAACTCGCGCTTCATGTGGGTGGGCCGTCTGGCCACACCCCTTTTCGCCGGCCAGCTCGGCGGGGAGAATGCCGGGATCAACCTGGGGCTCAACGGACTCGTGACCCGCGACGCCAACTCCGCCAAGGTCGGCTGCGGTTTCGACTCCGTGCCCGGCGGGGCCATCGATAATGTTTTCGCTGGCCGCCGCACGGCGATCGGCCTGGACGCCCAGTTCCGGGTCGGACGGGTCGGCCTCGACGCCGAGTATCTCCGCGCCGACTTCCATCCGACGAATCGTTTCCCGTCGCCCGAGGTCACGGCCGACGGATGGTCGCTCCTGGCCTCGTGGTTCGTCGTGCCCAAGACCCTGCAGGCGATTGGTCGTTATGAAACGTTCGATCCCAACAACCGGCTCGGCGCCAACGAGAGCAACCTCTGGACGCTCGGCCTGACCTGGTTTGTCAAGGGAGACGATCTGAAGTTTGCGCTCAACTATCTGTTGGGCGAACCCGCCGGTTCCACCACCCGACCACAACGTCTCCTCTCGCGGGTGCAGTTGGTGTTCTAATTCAAATTCGCCTTCGACATGAGACTAATTGGTCTGCCTGTAGGAGCCTGTTTGCAGGCGATAATGCCGATCCGAAACCAGTAAAATCGCCTGCCAGCAGGCTCCAGCAAAAGCCCGGTATTCGTCTCATCTTGAACGAAACTTTGAATAACTCCGGGGCTGCCGCGATGCTCCGATCCGCCGAGGCAGGGTTTATCCCATGACGGGATTGGGCGTCGATTATTCCGTGATCGGGACGCTCTCCGGCTCAGAGCAGGTGGCTGGCGGCCTCAAGGGCCGCAGAGAAATGGGGCAGCTTGTTCCGCCGGGCGTAGGCTTGGAAACGGCGAACGGCGGCGGGAGTGAGCTTCACCGTTTTGCGTTGCTTGCGCAACGGTTTGCGGCCGGCACCGGCACGGGCACCGCCGCGCCCAACTATGCGGTAGCGGCCGCTCGCGATGTCGGTGGCGCTGATCTCGGGCTGGTCGGAGAAATCGATCTGCGAGTCGGACTTGGCCGCAAGGGCGGCAAAGCGGGCTCTTTCGTCCGCGGTGAAGGGCCGGGCCTTGGCTTCGGCGAGGGTCATTTTAACGAGGGGCATGGTAGAAGTTCCTTTCGGAGCGGCTCGCAGGGCGGGCCGAGATTAGCCGGGTAACGCCGGCGCGGTCGGTATGGGTGACGGTGAGGAGCACGAGACCGCCCACCGTGCCGGTGGTGTTTTCTCGCCCCTCAGTGGGGTGCGCGTATCCACCACAGTCAGGCGCGCGGGGTCGTCAAAAACGAGGGTGGCACGCTCAAAGCTGACGCCGTGCTTGCCGAGATTAGCGGCGGCCTTGGTGGCATCCCACTCGAATTCCATGTTTGATAACATGCGCCCGTTTTCATAGGTCGCAAGGCCAAACGCAGCGATCTGGCCATTTTCGACAGGGCTGGGGGCAGGCTTTCGTTCCGCGAAGTCCGCGGCGGGGAGATGGGATCGCATTTCAGAAACCGCCCGGACAGCCGATAGATGATCCTCAAGCCCCCTGGGTACAAATCCGGCGGACTTACGATGGCCAATGTCCTGCTAGTTGATCCCAATGTAATCGCGAGGAAAGCGCTGAAAGGCATCCTGGCCCGGGGCAACCATCGGTTCTTTGCGGCTGCCACGGCGCGCGAGGCGTGGGACTTCATCCAGCGCAACGTCAAGGTCGACCTCGTCTTCGTCGAGCTGAAGCTCGAGGGCGATGACGGGCTGACCCTGATCGAACGCCTCCACCGCGACGCGCTGCTCAAGCTGCTGCCCGTGGTGATCTATACGGCCACGACCAGCCGCGAGATCGTCAACCGGGCCATGGCGCTCAAGGTGCAAAACTTCCTCGTCAAACCCTATCACGACGAGTGCATCTTCGCCGAAATCGCCAAGGCGCTCTCGAATCCGTGGCGGCTGCAGCATTTTGAGGAGCAAAACTCCTTCTGCCGAATGATGGGCCTGACGCCGCCCGAACTCCACCGGATGCTCGACGATCTCCGTACTGCGATCGCAACTACCGGCACCGCCATGACGGCGGCG